>JBDTYW010000099.1:0-7039 GCA_040005445.1 Candidatus Eiseniibacteriota bacterium | reverse complement strand
AACGTCTTCTGGGTCTCGATCGCGTTCTTGATGATCGCCGCGTAGCGCTCCGGATTCCCGCGCGAGGGATCGGAGGGATCGTCGATCGGGCGGGAGTAGTCGCAGCGCTGGACCGCGAGCGCGACCTCGATGTCGAGCTTCTCGCCGTTGCGCCAGTCGAGGAACGGGCCGACCGAGCAGATCGACCGGAAGTCGGTCTTGGTCGAGAGGTCCGAGCGCTCCTCGTTGATCATGCCGGTCAGCGGGTCGATGCCGACGTCGCTTGCGAGCGTCGCAAAGCGCTCAAGGTCGACGACCGGCTGCCCCCCCTGCTGGAACGGCGTCCCGGGGGCGTACGTGCGGTACATGCGGAAGCCCACGCGACGCGGGGCCTTGATCCCCGTCGGGTCAGTGGTGTGACCGAGCAGGAGGAACGAGCCGGCGCCGGTGGTCTTGCCGAGGTCGCCGTCGTCGTCGACGTAGGTGAAACCATGGACGTGAATCGTGTCCTCGGTGCAGAGCGAGGGATCGTAGCGCGGATCGTTCGGCGCGATGGTCTCGAGGTAGTCGCCCTGGGGAACGCGCGGGTCGGCGAGATCGTCGGCGAAGAAGCGATCCGTCGCGGCCGGACCGATGTCGGGATCGACGAAGAAGCCCACGAACACGGAATCGAGCGTGTGTCCCGACTGGTTGAAGATGTCGTAGCCGACGGCCACGAAGTCGTTCACGCCCGGCAGCGCGAACGCGTACGTGGTCTGCCGCACGAGCAGGCCGAACGGCACATGCTTCTCGGCGGTGGCGGCGTTGATCGCCTGCTCGGTGTCGTCGCGCAACTCGGTCGTGCACATCTGCTGCGAGATCGCGGCGTAGTCCTCGTCCACGAGGCCGTCACCGTCGTCGTCCTTGCCGTTCAGGAACTCCTCGTCGACGCGATGGTCGCCGTCGTCGTCGAAGTCACGCACGCCCCCGGCCTGGCCCTCGAACGCACTGTAGATGCGGTCTTCGGGTGCGAGCGACGGAGGCCGCCACTCGAAGCCGTGATCGACGCGACGGAGCTGGCTGGCCTCCGGCGCCTCGGGGTTCTTCGCCCCCACCCAGAGGTTCCAGAAACCCATGTACTGGACGCCCGAGGGCCCGGGCCACTGGCCGGACGGATCCGAGGAATTCGCCGTGAACGGATTGCCGATGATCCCGATGTTCGTAGTCTTGATCCAGACGTTGCCGACGGTCGAGACGCACGCGCCCGGCCCGTTGATGTCGGGAACGGCGTCTACCGTCGGGGGGTGCTTCGCGAGTTCCTGCGCCGCCCGCACGGGATCGTCGGTGGGGTCGGGTCCGGGCGCCGGCGCGCCATGGGCGATTCCACCGCCGGAGTAAAACAACACGCACGCCGCCGCAAACCCGCCGACGGCCCACCTCGCATCTCCAAGCCCCACCATAGCCACGCGCATGCCGGACCTTTCGGGGCCGACGTGACGCGCGCCGCTTCCATTCCTCGCCGGGGCACAGGGCGCGCCGACGCGAAACGAAAAGGGCGCGGGCCACGAATGGCCCACGCCCGGTCGCCGGATACTCTCGGGGATCACCTCGCGCGTGTCAACGGCGGAGTTTTCAAGCTTTCGTGCGCGCCTCGAACAACTCGACGGGATTCCCGGACGGATCCTCGACCAGCGCCTGGCGGCCGCCGGGGCCCTCGATCGGCTCGCTGCGCACCCGCACGCCGGTGGCGCGCACCGCGACGAGCGCGGCGTCGAGGTTCTCGACCTGCAGCACGGCGCGGTTCCATCCGCCCGGTCCGGGCACGGCGCCGTCAGTGAGCGGCCGTGCCGCCGAAGTGTCCGGGCCGCTCAGCCAGATCGACAGGTCGCCGCGGTCCACCATCGCGAACGCCGGCCCCCAGCGTTCGATCATCTCGAATCCGAGCGCGAGGTAGAACGGCAGCGCCTGGTCCACGTCGTTCACCATGTATCGTATCGTCGCCATCGTCACCTCCCCTGGGTCAGCCTCGCTTCTCGAATAGCGCGCTCACCTGCGCCACGACGAAATCCTCGAACGCTTCGGACTTGCTCCGGAAACACGAGGGGTACTGGCGAATCAGCGCCAGGTGCGACAGGTCGAGCGTCTCCCGGTAACGGACGCGCTCGAGGCTCGCCGCCTGGCTCGCCCACAGCGCGCGGAAGCGGGCGATCGGCCAGCGGTTGACGTGGTCGAAGTCAATCGCCGGCAGCCCGCGCAGGGCCGCGAACGCGGTCATCGTCGCGGGGGTGAACAGGCACTGACAGTATGGCACTCGGATCGAGCGGTAGGCATGCTGGCCGAGGGGCGAGAGGAACAGCGGCCCAAATTCCAGGTGGAGCCGCCCTCCCGGGCGAAGCACGCGAATGCACTCGGCCATCACGCGCTCGGGGGCGTCGAAGTGCTCGAACGCGTCGTACGAGTATACGAAGTCGAAACTCCCGTCCTCGAACTCGAGCTGCGAGGCGTTCATCGCCAGAAGCCGCGCCCCGGCAGCCCCGGCACGGGCGTCGAACCCGTCGGCGCGCCGGTCGACCCCAGCCGCGCGCTTGCCCGCGCGCGTGAGGCCGGCCGCCACCATGCCATCCCAACACCCGAGTTCGAGGAAGTCGGTCGCGCCCCGTGCCCCGGGCAGGCGCAGGATCTCGCGCGCGCGGATCCGCCCGCGGTGTTCGACCGAGGCCGGATCGTAGCCGTACTCCGGCGCCGTCGGGTACTGCGCCTGCATCGTCTCGAGCGCCGCAGCGTCGAGGAACGCGGGCTCCGTCGGCGCGGCCGCAAGCGCCCGCCGGGTCGGCGCCACCTCGCCCGCGCGTGGCAGGTTGCGCACGAGGTCGCGCGCGGTGTCCACGACGCGCTGCGGCAACAGCGCGCGCGCGAGCCCGACGACGCGGGCCCTCATGCCCCCGTCCGCGGCGCGATCAGCTCTTCTTCGCCTTCGCGAGTTGGGCGAGATCGGAGAGCACGGCTTCGCTGTGGATCGCCGGGTCGACCTTGACGTAGACCTTCCGGATCACGCCCTTGGGGTCGATCAGGAACGTGGATCGCGAGGCGTAGGACTGCCCCTCGTACGATCGGAGCGTGCCGTACTTCGTGGCCACGGTGTGGCCGGCGTCGGAGAGCAGCTTGAACTCGAGCGACTCCTTGCTGCAGAACGCCTGGTGCGAATCGACGCTGTCGAGGCTGACGCCCACGACGACCGCCTTCTGCTCCTTGAACTTTGCGAGATCGCGCTGGAAGTTATGGGCCTCGAGCGTGCAACCGCCTGTGAAGTCCTTGGGGTAGAAGTAGAGCACGACCCACTTGCCACGATAATCACCGAGCCGAACGGTCTTGCCGTCCTGGCTCGGCAGCGCGACGTCGGGAGCGACCGTGCCAACCTCGGGCATGGGAGTCGCGACCGCGGGCGCCGGCGCAGGGGCGGTCTCGGCGGCAGGTGCAGGGGCGGTCTCGATCACCGGCGCGGGAATGGCCTTGATGCCGGCGGTGTCGGGCTTCGGCGCCGGCGCTTCCTCGGCAAACGTCGCCGTCGAGACGAACAGGAGAGGCACGAGGACCAGCAGGGCGCGCTTCATCGGGAGTTCCTTTCCACGAGTCGGAAGTCGGTACGGCAGGTGAGCAGGCTCATTGTGCCCTGCCGCGGGCTCCCTGGGAACACTCTTGGCAGGCGCTCAGGGACGGCGTTCGAGACCTTTCAGGAACTTCACGAGCCCGGCGAAATAAACGTCCTGGTCGTCATATTCGGCCATGTGGCTGCCGTTCGGGCAGTAGAGGTACTCCGCGTGCGGCATCTGCTTTGCCATCCACTCCATGTGCTTCGGGTCCATCGTGTCGTAGCGCGCGCCGATGACGAGCGTGGGGACCGCGATCTTCGAGAGATCCCCGGAGCGATCCCAGTGCTCGAGCTTGCCGCTCGCGCCCATCTCGCTCGGGCCCTGCATCGGGATGTAGACGTCGAGATTGAGGTGGCCGAAGCTCCGCAGGACCGGCTCCGGCCATTCCTCAGGCGGGCGGCGCAGGATGTGGAACTGGTAGAAACCGGGCATGAGCAACTCTTCGTAGCGGGGATTCTGGTAATCCTTCGCCGCCTCGATCTCGAGGACCTCGGCCAGGACCTTCGGGTCCATCGCGGGCATCAGAACGTCGTGCGCGTACCGGTTGTACGCCGGGATGCTCGACATCATGTTCGAGATCACGAGGCCCTTGAGGTTCTCCGGGTGCGCGAGCGCATACTCGATCGCGAGCAGGCCACCCCACGATTGCCCGTAGAGCACGAAGTTGTCGCGCGTCAGGCCGAGCGCCGAGCGCACCTGCTCGACCTCGTCGACGAAGCGCGGGATCTTCCACAGGGACGAGTCCTTCGGCTGGTCGCTGTAGGCGGACCCGAGCTGGTCGTAGTAGTAGTACTCGATTCCGGCCGCGGGGAAGTGCGTATCCATGGCCTCGAACAGCTCGTGCGTGGCACCCGGGCCGCCGTGCAGCAGGAGCACCTTGAGCCGTGGGTTGTTGCCGACGCGCTTGGTCCACACGCGAAACGTACCCTTCGGCGTGGTGATCGGGATCATGCGCACGCCGCCGGACCAGGCGTCCGCGCGGTCCTTGTTGTCGAAGTAGCCCCCCGTCGCGCCGGGCGCCGCGGCCGCCCCGCCGGCCATGCAGGTGACCACAAACATCGCGATCCATCCGCTGCGTCCGTTCATCACGGACTCCTTCCCCGCGCTCACGCGGCGTTGTAAGCTCCGGCCCCAACCGATCTCGAAAGGAAGCCCCATGACCCTGTCGCTCACGGAGTCCGATCTCAAGCCCGCGCTCGAACGTCTCGCCGCCGCGAATCGCGACGTCGCCCGGAGATTTCCCGGCGACAAGGACGGCCGACAGGCGGTGCACACCGTATACGGCGGCGCGCAGCTGTTCAAGGCCGACACGGCTGTGCGATTGGGCGTACTCGCCCTGCGCGCGCTCGAGGAGTACGGCCCCGACGCGGTGACGTTCGGCAGCGCGCTGGGCCTGCCCGGGCGCCTCGTCGAGCCCGTGTATGCGCGCGTCCTCGAGAAGCTCGGGCGCGAGCCGGTCGAGGACTTTCGCATCGATTACGAAGACGGTTACGGCAATCGCCCCGACCACGAGGAGGACGGCCATGCCGTCTCGGGCGCCGAGGAACTTGCGCAAGGCCTTGCCGCCGGCACCGCGGCCGCGTTCGGCGGAATTCGCATCAAGCCGCTCTCCCCCGAGCTCGCCGCGCGCAGCCTGCGCACGCTCGACCTGTTCGTCACCACGTTCGTCCAGGCGCACGGCGGGCGCTGGCACGAGGGCCTCGTGATCACGCTGCCGAAGATCACGCACCCCGACCAGGTCACGGTCTGCGCCGAGGCGCTCGACGCGCTCGAGCACCGCCTCGCGCTCAAGCCGGGCTCGATCCCGCTCGAACTCATGATCGAAACGCCCCAGAGCATCTTCGCCGACGACGGCACCGCCGCCCCCGCCGGGCTGATCGCCGCGGGACGCGGGCGCGTGGGCTCGGCGCACTTCGGCACCTACGACTACACCGCATCGCTCGATATCACGGCGGCGCACCAACACATGGCGCACCCGGCGTGCGACTTCGCGAAGGACGTACTCAAGGTGACGCTTGCGGGCACGGGGGTCCGCCTGTCGGACGGCGCGACGAACATCATGCCGGTCGGC
The DNA here is from genome assembly GCA_040005445.1 of Candidatus Eiseniibacteriota bacterium. Classification (GTDB taxonomy): domain Bacteria; phylum Eisenbacteria; class RBG-16-71-46; order RBG-16-71-46; family DASYSL01; genus JANPEF01. Next base: position 1,360 of record JBDTYW010000099.1, on the reverse strand, counting down.
CCGCACAAGGCTTTGGAGGGATCTTCGCTCACGGAGGTCCAGCTCCAGGACAACCGCCGCACCGTGCACGCGGCGTGGCGGCTCCACTACGAACACGTGCGCCACTCCCTCGAGACCGCGTACTACCAGGGCTGGGACCTGCACCCTGGGCAACTGCCCACGCGCTACGCGGCGGTCTACACGTTCTTCATGGAGGGCCTCGACGCGGCCGCCGAGCGCCTGTCAAACTTTGTCGGCAAGGCCGCGCAGGCGACGCTCGTCGGCGACGTGTTCGACGACGCGGCGACCGGCCAGGGGCTGCTGAACTATTTCCTGCGCGCGATCAACTGCGGGGCGATCTCGGAGAGCGAGGCGGTCGAGCGCACGGGGCTCACGCTCGAGGACTTCCAGGGGAAGAGCTTCCTCGCGATCCTGAAGCGGCGGCGAGGTTAGGGTCAGCTCCCCCGATACGTCGTGTATCCGAACGGCGAGACCAGCAGCGGCACGTGGTAATGCTGCGCCGCGTCCACGACCTCGAATGTGATCGTCACCGACGGGTGAAACGCCACCACGCCCGCCGCGCGGAAGTACGCACCGGTCTCGAACGTGAGCCGCCACGCCCCCACCGCGAGCCCCGTGCCCGAGGCGAGCAGCGTCTTCACGCGGCCGTCGGCGTCGGTCACGCCGCGCCCGGCCTCGCAGAATTGTGCGGTCGCGTCGCACCGCTCGAGCAGCACGGCGACGCCCGCGGCCGGGCGGCCGTGGGCGATGTCGAGGACGTGGGTCGTGATCGCGCTCATGAGCGGAGCAGTTTCTCCAGGCGCAGCCGGGTGATCTTCTTCTGCTCTTCGACGGCCACGCGAAATTCCGCGGCCGGGTCATTGTGCATGCGGGCTTCGAGCGCGGCGAGCATCTCCTCGGCCGACCTGCCGGTGGCGCAGACCAGGTAGATCCAGCCGAAGCGGGCCTCGTACGCCCGATTGCCGTCCTCGAGCGCGCGCCGCACCGCCTCGGGAATCGCGGCGACGCCGGCCTGCTCCTCGCGCGCCCAGTGCTGCGCGGCATGCGAGCCGCCGTGCGGCTTCTCCCCGATCCTCGGGTGCGCCGCGAACGCCTCCTTCCAGTCGTCGTCCCCCAGCGCCGCCATCGCGCGCTCGATCGCCGCTGCGAGTGCCGGCTCGCCGCCGAACGGGCGCGCGGCCACGACCTCGTGCGCGAACCGGCGTGCGCCGAGGCACGCCAAGAACGCGGCCTCGGCCTCGGCGGGCACGAGCGCGTCGAGCCGCGCGAGCGCGAGCGCGCGCCGGCCGGCCGGGTCGACGCGGCCGAACAGGCGCAGCCGCGCCACCCCCCCGTCGGGGTAGATGCGCAGGCAGGCGTG
>JBDTYW010000098.1:0-7087 GCA_040005445.1 Candidatus Eiseniibacteriota bacterium | reverse complement strand
TGTGCTCGAGCACGCGCGGGCCGGCGACGGCGCCGTCCTTGGTGACGTGGCCGACCAGGAACACCGGCACGCCGGCGCCCTTCGCCAGGTCGAGGTAGGAGAGCGCCGATTCGCGCACCTGCGTGACCGAGCCCGGCGCTCCCTGACCCTGTGCGGTGGTGGCGGTCTGGATCGAGTCCACGACCACGGCGTCGGGCTTGAGCTGCGCCGCCTGCTCGAGCACGGCCTCGACCTCGGTCTCGCACAGGAGGTAGAGCGCCTCGGGGATTGTGCCCAGGCGCTCGGCGCGCAGGCGCACCTGGGGCGCCGATTCCTCGCCCGCGACGTAGAGCACGCGCTTCCCCTGCGCGGCGAGCGCGCGCGAGAGCTGGAGCATGAGCGTGGACTTGCCGATGCCGGGGTCGCCGCCGACGAGCAGCAGCGAGCCGGGCACGACGCCGCCGCCGAGCACGCGGTCGAGCTCGCGCATGCCGGTCGCCCAGCGCGCGCTGGTCGTCAGGTCGACATCCTTCAGCGGGCGCGGCACATCGCCGCTCGCGGCGTCGACCCAGCGCCGGCGCGCGCCGCTCGAACCCGCGCGCGCGTCGCCGCGCTCGGCCGCGGGGCGGACCGAGCCCTTGAGCGCCGGCGAACCGAGCGCCGCCGGCGCCTCGACCAGCGTGTTCCACGAGCCGCACACGGGGCATTGCCCGAACCAGCGCGGGCTCTCGCCGCCGCACGCGGTGCAGAAAAATCCGCGCGACGGTGCCTTGCGGGGGGCGATGCGGGGCTTCGTCATGGGCAACCTCGGCGGGGGCGGGACATCAGAATACGGAGACCTTGAAGTACTTCTTCGGATTCGTCCGCAGGTCGCGCACGAGGCTCGTCAGCTCGCGCAGCGCGAGGCGCGTCTCGTCGTAGAGTGCGCGCTCGTTGAGCAGCTTCGCCGCGGTGCCCTGGCCCGCGTTGACCTTGTGGGTGACCTGTGTCAGCCCGGCCGAGAGCGAGTCGAGCCGCACGATCAGCGAGTCCATGCGCGCCGATGTGCGGGACACGTCGTCGAGCGCGCGCGTGACTTTCGGCTCGTTCGTCTCGGCCGCGCGCCGGGCGACCTCGGAGGTGGCGCGCAGGTTGCCCGCGAGCGCGACCAGGTCGCCGCGGCTGTCGGCCAGGGTCCGCCTGAGGTCCACGCTCGCGGCCTCGACGTTCGCCAGCGTCGTGCGCACGGTACCGCGCTCCTCGGCGAGCGCAAGCACGCGATCGAACTGGTCCGACAGGCGTTCGAGCGACGCCAGCGCCGTGCCCATCTGGCTCACGACCTCGGGAATCCCGCTCTCGTACACGCCCTGAATGGTGTCGCGCGCCGCATCGAGCGGCCGGCCGCCCGACCCCGGGGCGATGGCGATGAACTTTTCGCCCATCAGGCCGACGTTGCGCACGAACACGCGGTCTCCCTGCGACAGCGCGACGTCGCGCGTCAGGATGAAGTCGACCACGACGCGCCCGTGGGGCGCGAGCCGGATGCTCTTGACCGAGCCCTTCTTCACGCCGTTGATCGTCACCGGGTCGTCTTCGGCGAGGCCGCCGACGTCGCTGAACGCGACGATCCAGTGGCGCGTGCGCTCCGCCAGCCGCACCTGCCTGAGCGCGGTCACGCTCCACACCACGACCGCGAGCGCGACGATGACGGTCACGCCGACGGCGATCTCGGTATTGCGCGAGGCCATGCGTCCTCCCTTGCGGCGATCAGGCCACCGGTTCCTGGCTCGTACCTTCGACGAACTGCCGCAGCACCGGGTCGCGCGCGACGCGCACCTCGTCGGGCGTGCCGGTGAAGCGGATGCGGCCCTGGGACAGGAGCGCGATGCGGTCGGCGATATGGTAGGCGCTCTGCATGTCGTGCGTCACCACCACCGACGTCACCCCGAGGTCCTTCTGCAACGCCCGCACAAGCCGGTTGATCACGTCCGAGGTGACCGGATCGAGCCCGCTCGTCGGCTCATCGTACAGGAGCAGCCGCGGCCGGAGGGCGATCGCGCGCGCGATCCCGACGCGCTTGCGCATGCCGCCCGACAGCGCCGAGGGTTTGAGGCCCGCGGTATCGGCCAGCCCGACGAAGCCCAGGCACTCGGCGACCCGCGCCTGGATCTCCGCCTCGGGCGCCCCGGTCTGGTGGCGCAGGCCGAGCGCGATGTTCTCGCCCACCGACATCGAATCGAACAGCGCGCCGGCCTGGAACACCATCGCCACGTCGCGCCGCAGCCGGTTCCACGTGCGCTCGTCGGCCTGGGTCACGTCCTCGCCGAACAGTTCGATCCTCCCGGCGTCGGCCCGCATCAACCCGATCACGTGCTTGAGGAACACGCTCTTGCCGCTGCCCGAGCGGCCGAGCAGCACGAGCGTTTCCCCCTCGCGCACGTCGAGGTCGACGCCGGCGAGGACGTCGCGACCGCCCAGCCGCTTGACCAGTCCCCGGGCCGCGATCATGCCCGCTGCCATCTCAGAACTCGACCCGGAACAGAAGGTTCGCGAGCACGTAGTCGAGCGCCAGCACGAGCACGCAGGAGGCGACGACCGCCTGGGTCGCGGACTTGCCCACTCCCTCCGCGCCGCCCTCGGTGCGGAAGCCGTAGAACGAGCCCATGAGCCCGATCGAGCCGCCGAAGAATGCGGCCTTGGTCAGGCCCGAATACAGGTCCCGGCTCTGGAACGTGTTGCGCACCGCCTCGAGATAGGTGTGCGGTGACTGGTCGTACGACAGGTACGCCACCGCGAGGCCGCCCAGCACGCCAACGAGGTCGGCGAACACGGTGACCACCGGGAGCATGAATGTGGCCGCGACGATGCGCGGCATCACCAGGTACGGGATCGGCGGGATGGCGAGCGTCTCGAGCGCGTCGATCTGCTCGGTCACACGCATGGTGCCGAGCTCGGCCGCGATCGCGGCACCGACTCGCCCGCCGACGACGAGCGCCGTCAGCACCGGGCCGAGTTCGATGAGCACGAACTTCTGCACCATCGAGCCCACGTAGCGCAGCGGCAGGAACCCCTGGAGCTGGTACGCGGCCTGGACGGCGGTGACCGCACCGGTGAACGCGGCGACCACGACCACGAGCGGCAGCGAGCCGACGCCGAGCGCGTACATCTGCGCGAGGATCTCGCGGCCGTGGCGCGGCACCGAGGCCAGCCCCTTGATGGTGGCAACCAGCAGCGCGGCGACGCGGCCCACGTCCTCGAAGAAGCGCAGCACGGTGCGGCCGAGCGCGGCAGTGGCCGCTCCCGCCTCGTAGTGCAGACCCTCGGCCTCGAACGCGGCGTGGAGGCGCGCCCGGGCCTGCGCCAGCGGGTCGACGCGCTCGGGGCCGTTCGGCCCCGCTCCCCCGGGCGATCCGTCGGTCGTCAGCTCAGGTACTCCGCCTGGATCTCGGTGTAGTTCTCGAAACGCGTGCTTTCCTTGAGGAACGTCAGGTTGACCAGGCCGGTCGGGCCGTTCCGGTGCTTGGCGATGATCACCTGCGCCTTGTTCTTGAGCTCCTCGACCTCGGGTTTGTAGAGCTCCTCGCGGAAGATGAACAGCACGATGTCGGCGTCCTGCTCGATCGCGCCCGACTCGCGCAGGTCCGAGAGCTGAGGGATCTTGCTGCGGCGCTCTCCCGACTCCGTCGCACGCGAGAGCTGGGATAGCACGACGATCGGGATGTCGAGCTCCTTGGCGAGGCCCTTGAGCGAGCGCGTCATCTGCGAGACCTCCTGCACGCGGTTCTCGGACCTGCCGGTGCCGTGCATGAGCTGGAGGTAATCGATCACGAGCAGGTCGAGGCCGTGCTCGGCCTTGAGCCGGCGGGCGCGCGTGCGCACGTCGAGCACGGAGACGCCGGCGGTCTCGTCGATGAAGATCGGCGCGTCGTGCAACCGGCCCGACGCGTAGGTGAGGCCGCGCCAATCGCGATCGGTGAGGTAGCCGCGCCGCAGCTTGGATAGGTCCACCTTGGCCTGCGAGCACAACAGGCGCTGGATCAGCTGGTCGCGCGACATTTCGAGGCTGAACACCCCGACCTTGCAGCCCGCCAGCAGCGCGGCATTCTCGGCGATGTTGAGCGCGAACGAGGTCTTGCCCATACCCGGCCGGCCGGCGATCACGATCAGGTCCGAGGGCTGGAGGCCGGCCGTCTTGTCGTCGAGATCGGTGAAGCCGGTCGGCACGCCGGTGACGTGCTGGCTCTTGTCGAACAGCGCCTGGATCTTGTTCATGTTCGGGTGGATCAGATCGCTGATCCGCGCGAAGCCCTGCGTGATCCGGGCCTCGCCGATCTCGAAGATGCGCGCCTCGGCGCGATCGAGGATGGTCTCGGTCTCATCGCGCCCGGCGTAGGCGTCGGAGGCGATCGCGTGCGCGGTCTGGATCAGGCGGCGGAGCAGGCCCTTCTCGCGCACCAGGCGCAGGTGCTGGTCCACGTTCGCCGAGGTCGAGGCGTACTCGAACAGCGACGACAGGTAGCCCGCGCCGCCGGCCGCCTCGAGCTCGCCGCGGCGCGTCAGCTCCTCGGTGATCGTGATCAGGTCGGGGCGAAGGCTCTTGTCGGTGAGCCCGACGATCGCGGCGTAGATCTTGCGGTGCGGCTCGCGGTAGAAGTCGCGCGGGTCCTCGCCCAGCACCTCGAGCGCCTTCTCGACCGCCGAAACGTCGAGCAGCATGGCGCACAGCACGGAGCGCTCGGCGTCGAGCGCCTGCGGCGGAACCGGTCCGGATTGCGTCAAAGGCGAAACGGTGAGCTCGTCCATGGCGGCGGTCCTTCAGGTCAGGATCGAATCGAAGTCGAGTACGGCTACGGGGGGCGAGTCTACTACGCCGTCTGGTATTCACGCGCGAGGAGTTGCAAGTCTTCCCACACCGGGCGCTTGTAATTCGGATTCCGCAGGCAGGCCGCCGGATGGTAGGTGACCAGGAGCTTGGAATCCCCGTAGCGGAAGACCGTGCCGCGCATCCCGCCGATCGTCCCCTTGGCGCCGACCAGCAACTCGGCCGCGAACTTGCCGAGGCAGAAGATGACCTTCGGCTGGAGCAGCGCAAGCTGGCGGCGCAGGTAGGGGCTGCAGGCCTCGATCTCGTGCGGCAACGGGTTGCGGTTCTCGGGTGGACGGCACTTGAGCACGTTCGCGATGAACACCGATTCGCGCGCCAGGGACACCCCCGGGATGAGCTGCTTCTCGTCCATCGCCTGGATCATCTTGGTCAGCAGGTCGCCGGCCCGGCCGACGAACGGCTCGCCCCGACGGTCCTCCTCGGCGCCCGGGGCCTCACCCACGAACACCACGCCCACGCGCCCGGACCCGATCCCCGGCACGGCCTGGGTGCGAGTCTCGCACAGGGCGCACTTCGTGCAGGCGCGCACCTCGGCGGCGATCAACTCGAGAGTATCCCCTGCGGGAGACAGTCCCGGCGCCTCCACTTCGGCGAGCGCGGTCGCGGGCATGGACGCGGAGCCGGGCGCCGCCTTCGCGGCGCGCGGCTTGCGCGGGCGCGGCTTCTCGGCCGCCGCCACGGTCCACAGGTCGCCGCGGCCGGCGTCGGCCTCGCGCGCGAGGTAGCGGCGGGTCTCTCCGGCGAGGCGCTTCTTGTCGTCAGCTCGGCCCACGGGGTCCTTTCTTCGGCGCGGGCCATAGCGCCGCGAGCCGGGCGGCCACGCGCGCGGCCACCGCGCTCTTGGCGAGCACCGGCAGGCGCTCGACGCCCATGGCGTCGAGGATCGTGACTTCGTTGGTGTCCCCGCCGAAGTACGAGCCGGGGCGCGTCGGATTGTTGAGCACGAGCAGGTCGCATTTCTTCTCGACCAGCTTGCGGCGCGCCGAGGCGAGTTCGCGCTCGGTCTCGACGGCGAAACCCACGACCCTGAGCCCGCGCGGCCGCGGGAGCGTCTTGAGGAGATCGGGATTGGGCAGGAGCGAGAGCGTGAACGCCTTCGTCCCGCGCTTGAGCTTCTGGGCGGCGGCCTTTGCCGGGCGGAAGTCCGCCACGGCGGCGGCCATGATCAGCGCGTCGGCCTTCGCGAGCGCGGCCTTGAGCGCGCGCGCCAGGTCGGCGGCCGAGGTGATCGCGACGGTGGTCACGCCGTAGGGCGCGGCGAGCGCGGTGGGACCCGAGATCAGCGTCACGTTGGCGCCGAGATCGCGGCGCGCCTCGGCGAGCGCGTAGCCCATCTTGCCGCTCGAGTGATTGGTCAGCGCGCGCACCGGGTCGAGCGCCTCGACCGTCGGGCCGGCGGTGACCACGACGCGCCGGCCGGCGAGCGGCCCCGAGGCGGCGGTGGCGGACGTGCCCCGCAGGGCGGCGTGCGCGGCGGCGGCGATCGATTCGAGCGAGGCGAGGCGACCGCGCCCCTCCCAGCCGCAGGCGAGGTCGCCGGTCTCGGGATCGGCAAAGCGATAGCCCCGCCGCCGGAGCGCTGCGAGGTTGTCCTGAACGATCGGGTTCGCGAGCATCTGGACGTTCATCGCCGGGGCGAAGACCACGGGCGCGCGCGTGGCGAGAATGACCGTCGTGACCATGTCGTCGCCCAAACCGTGCGCGACCTTTGCCAGCAGGTCGGCGGTGGCGGGCGCGACGATCACGAGGTCGGCCGCATCGGCGACCTCGATGTGCTCGACCGGGCTGGTGCGGCCCTTCGGCCGGCCGAAGGTGAGCGCCTGGTTGGGCGCCCACAGGTCGTCGAGCACCGGGTTGCCCGAGAGCGTGGCGAGCGTGAGCGGGGTGATGAACTGCCGGGCCGCCGGGGTCATGACGACCACCACGGCGGCGCCCTCCTTCTTGAGCCAGCGGACGATCTCGGCGGCCTTGTAGGCCGCGATCCCCCCGGACACGCCGAGGACCACCGTCTTGCCGGCGAGCACGGCGTTACTCCGTCGGCGGAAGCGCCGGCGTCTCGGGCACGGGCGCGCTGCTGACGACGTACTGCCAGGTCACCTCGTGGTGCAGCGCGCGCGCCAGCGCGAGCGTGGTCACCTTTGCGCTCGAGGTCTCGGTCTCGCCGTTCATGCGGAGCTGGTTGTTGAGCCGGCGCGCCTCGCGCGCGGCCACGATCGACATCTCGTACTTGTTCGCCCCCTGCGG
>JBDTYW010000097.1:0-7090 GCA_040005445.1 Candidatus Eiseniibacteriota bacterium | reverse complement strand
CGAATCGAAGAAGGTCACGATGCAGGCCGCGATGCTGGTCGGGACCGGCGAGGCCGACGCGTTCGTCGCCGGCGCCGCCCACCCGACGAGCGACGTGCTGCGCGCCGCGATCTTCCTGATCGGCACGGCGCCCGGCGTGCGCACGGTCGCATCGTACTTCGCGATGGTGCGGCAGGAGGGCGGCAAGGAACGCGTCCTGTTCTTCGCCGACGGCGGCGTGGTGCCCGATCCCGACCCGGCGCAGCTCGCCGACATCGCGATCTCGACGGCGGATCGTTTCCGCGCGCTGGTGGGGCTCGAGCCCCACGTGGCGATGCTGTCGTTCTCGACCAAGGGCAGCGCGCAGCACCCGAAGGTCGAGAAGGTGGTCGAGGCCACCGCGCGCGCGCGCGCGCTCCGGCCCGATCTCCACATCGACGGCGAACTCCAGGTCGATGCGGCGCTCGTGCCCGAGGTGGCCGCCGCCAAGGCGAAGGGATCGATCGTCGCCGGACATGCCAACGTGCTGATCTTTCCGGACCTCGATGCCGCGAACATCGGGTACAAACTGGTGCAGCGGCTCGGGGGCTGGAGCGCGTACGGCCCGATCCTGTCGGGGCTCGCGCGGCCGGCCAACGACCTGTCGCGCGGCTGCTCGGCCGACGACGTGGTCCACGTGTCCCTGTTCGCCCTCGCCGGCGCGGTCGCGCCCGGCGCGGGATCGTAATCAACGCGCAAGCGCAAGGAGGCGACGTGCGTCTGTCCCGCATCGCGCAGGATGCGAAGCTCTCGGGCACCCTCGCGATCGATGAGCAGTTCCAGGTGAGGCGTTCCGAGGGGCAGGACGTGATCTCGCTCGGCGCGGGACAGCCGGACTTCACCTCGCCGCCGGCCGCGCTCAAGGGCGGCATCGAGGCGATCGAGAGCGGCCGCACGCGCTACACGCCGGTCGCCGGGACTCCCGAACTGCGCGCGTTGATCGCGCGCAAGCTCAAAGAGGAGAATGGCCTCGCGGTGACCGCGAACCAGGTGGTCGTGAGCGCGGGGGCGAAGCAGGCGATCTACCACGCTCTGCTCGCGCTCGTGGACCCCGGGGACACGGTGATCGTGCCGCTGCCGGCCTGGCCGTCCTACATGGAGATGATCCGCCTGGTCGGCGGCACCCCGGTGCCGGTCGCGCTCGACGTGGCGAACGGCTACAAGCTCACGAGCGAGCTGCTCGTGAAGGCGCTCGCGGGCACGCCGAAGCGACCGGGCGTGCTCCTGTTCAATCATCCCGCGAATCCGACCGGCGCGGTCTACGACGCCGAGGAGCTGGCGCGCCTGGCCGAGGTCGTGCGCGGCGAGGGATTGTTCGTAATCTCGGACGAGATCTACGAGCACCTGACGTTCGACGGTCCGTTCACGTCGTTCGCGACACTGCCCGGGATGCGCACCTGCACGGTGACCGTCAACGGCTTCTCCAAGGCGTTCGCCATGACCGGCTGGCGCCTGGGGTACTGCGCGGGGCCGGGCCCGGTGATGAAGGCGATCGGGGCGATCCAGAGCCACACCGCCGGCAATCCCTCGAGCATTTCGCAGCATGCCGGCCTGAAGGCGCTCGAGGCGCAACTCGCGGGCGGGGAGGGACGCGAGCCCCTGACGCGCATGCAGGCCGCATTCAAGCTCAGGCGCGACGTGGTGTGCCGCCTGCTGGCCGAGATCCCGCGGATCTCGTTCGTTCGCCCCGGCGGGGCTTTCTACGTGTTCGCCGACGTCTCGGCGTACTATGGGGAGACACTCGCCCAGGGACGGGTCGTGCGCAACTCGATGGAGATGGCCTCGTACCTGCTCGACGAGGCCGGGGTGGCGGTCGTGCCCGGCGGCGCGTTCGGGGATGACCGCTGCATTCGATTGTCGTTTGCCGCCGCAGCCGAGGACGTCTCGGTGGCGCTCAAGAGGATTGGCCGCGCGCTCGTCGGTTGAGCCCGCGCCGAAAGGTCGTATGCCCACCTACGAATACGAATGCCAGAAGTGCGGTCACCGCTTCGAGGAATTCCAGTCCATGACCGCCAAGCCGTTGACGCGTTGCCCCGAGTGCAAGGGCAAGGTCAAGCGCCTGATCGGCGCCGGCGCGGGATTCCTGTTCAAGGGTTCGGGGTTCTACACCACCGACTACCGCTCCTCGTCCTATCAGGAAAAGAAGAAGGGGGACGCCGCGCCGAAGCCTGAGAGCAAGGGCGACGCCGCTCCGTCCGCCTCGCCGGCGAAGCCCACGGCTCCCGCGGCCCGGCCCAAGCCCGACCAGAAGGGCGATTGAGCGCGTTCGCGGATCGTGCGGAGATCCGCGTCGAGGCCGGAGACGGCGGCCCGGGCGCGATCTCGTTCCGGCGCGAGAAGTACGTGCCCAAGGGCGGGCCCGACGGCGGCGACGGCGGCAAGGGTGGCAGCGTGCTGTTGCTGGTCGACCCGAACAAGCGCACGCTGCTCGACTTTCAGGCCGAGAAGATGTTCCGCGCGATCAAGGGCGGGCAGGGGAGCGGGCAGACCTCCACCGGCAAGGACGGCAAGGACCTCGTCATCAAGGTGCCGCCGGGCACGGTGGTCAAGGACGCCGACACCGGCGAGACGCTCGCCGATCTGCTCGAGCCGGGCACGCTCTGGGTCGCGGCGCAGGGCGGCAAGGGCGGCCGCGGCAACGAGCGTTTCAAGACCTCCACCAACCAGGCGCCGCGGCGCGCGGACCCAGGCATCCCGGGCGAGAGGAAGCGCCTCCAACTCGAGCTCAAGCTGGTGGCGGACGCCGGCCTGGTCGGGTTCCCGAACGCTGGAAAGTCGACGCTGCTGTCGGCGGTGTCGAGCGCGCGCCCGAAGGTCGCGGATTATCCGTTCACGACGCTGCGCCCGGTCCTCGGCGTGGTCGATCTCGGCGACGAGCGAACGTTCGTGCTCGAGGACATCCCCGGTCTGATCGAGGGCGCCTCCCAGGGCAAGGGGCTGGGACACGAGTTCCTGCGCCACGTCGAGCGCACGCGCATCCTGGTCTACCTGCTCGACGTGACCGGCGAGGACCCGCTCTCGGGGCTCAGGACGCTCGAGCAGGAACTCGGCGCGTGGTCTCCCGAGCTGCTCGAAAAGCCCCGCCTGGTGGTGCTTTCGAAGGCCGACCTGCTGCCGCCGGGCGAGGCCGAGGAGCGCGCCCGGGAGTTCGGGGCGCATGCGATCTCGGCCGCAACCGGCCTGGGCGTCGCCGCGCTCAAGGAGCGGATCGGCGCGATGCTTGACGCGGAGCGCTTGCGCGAGGCAACCTGAGGCTCTTGCACCCGAAGCCGTCCCTGGAAGGCCGTCCCTCGGAACCGACACTCGCCCCGGATTGTGAGCCCATGGCCGACGAACCCTACACCACCCTGCGCCCGTTCGATGCGCTCTCGCCGCGCGGCCTCGCCGGCAAGCGCGAGTACGTGCTCGACCTCGAGCGGCGCGGCGACGAGGCCGCCATCCTGCTGCTGGTCGAGTGTCTCGCCGACGAGTCGGGATACCTGAGAGACCTCGCCGCCGCGGCGCTGGTGCGGCTCGGATCGCCGGCATCGCCGATCCTCCCGCTCCTGTCCTCGGGCCTGTGGTACACGCGCGTGAGCGCCGTGCGCACGCTCGGCCGCCTGGGCGCGCGCGAAGCCGCCGGTCCGCTCAGCGCCGTGCTGGGTGACGCGAATCACAGCGTGCAGCTCGAGTCGATCGAGGCGCTGGCCGCGATCGCCCGCGGCGGCAGCGAGGTGCACGTCGCGCGCGCGCTGTTCGCCTGCGCCGACGCCGTGCGCGCGCGGGCCCTGCGCGAACTGCGCCTGCGCGACGCCGACACCGCGCGCCGTCTCGAGTCGCTGTTCCAGGACAAGGACTTGATGTCTGCCGCCGAGGAAGAGTTGCTGACGCCCGGACCGGGCGCCGCGCGCACGAGCGAGGACGGCGTGGCGTGGGAGCTGCTGACCGGTTCGCCGCCCGACGCCGCGCCCGTCGCGCCGACTCCACCCGCCGAGGATCGCCCGGCGTCCTGATCGCTCCGCCCCCGCGGATGCGCCATGACCTCGACTCCGCCTTGCCCAAACGTGCGGGCCGTGCATCCGCACGACCCCGAGTACCCTGCGCGCCTGCTCGATCTCGGGGCGCGCCGACCCGACCCGCTGTTCACCCTCGGCAGCGCCCCGTGGCCGCCCGGCCCGGTCGCGACGGTCGTGGGCGCGCGTGCCGAGACACGCTACGCGCGGCGCGTCACGCTGCGGATCGTGGCCGGGCTCGTGGCCGCCCGCGTCACGGTGGCGAGCGGGTTGGCGCGCGGCGTCGACGCCTCCGCGCACCGCGCTGCGCTCGCCCGCGGCGGCTTCACGGTCGCGGTGCTGGGCGTGGGGATCGATCAGGTCTATCCGCCCGAGCACGCGAGCCTCTACACTACGATTCTCGATCGCGGCCGCCTGCTCTCGCCGTGGGAGGCGGGGGAGGGCGTGCGGCGCGGCCGCTTCCCCGCGCGCAACCGCGTGCTCGCCGCGTTGGCGGACCTCGTGATCGTGACGCAGGCCGATGCACAGAGCGGCAGCCGCCACACGGTGCGCGCGGCGCTCGAACTCGGGCGCGCGGTGTGCGTGGCGCCGTGGCCCCTCGGGCAACCGCAGTACGAGGGGGGTGCCTCCTGGGTCCGCGCGGCGTTCCCGCGCGTGCGCGTGTTGACGGCGTTCGACGAGGCCGCGCGCCTGGCCTGGGCCGCGTACGAGGCGAAGCCCGTGCACGAGCCGGCGCCTCGCGAGTCGTTGCCCGAGCGCCTGGTCGCCCTGATGAGCGGGACGGCGCGCGATCTCGAGGCGCTCGCGCGCGCGGCGGACGCGGCCGTGGGCGAGACCGCGGCCGCACTGCTCGCGCTCGAAATCGCGGGACGCGTCGAGCGCGTCCCCGGCGATCGTTACCGACGGAGGTTGGATTGAACGACCGTTCCGTACCCTGGCGGCATCGTTTCGAGTACGGCCTCGTGCGCATCGCGGGGTGGGCGGTCGCCATGTTGCCCGACGGCGCTGCGCGCGCGCTCGGCCGGACGCTCGGCGCGTTGGCGCGCCTCGCGGGCGTACGCGTGGGCGTGGCGCGGGCGAACCTCGCGCGCGCGTTCCCCGAGCGCAGCCTCCGGGAACGCGAGCGCATCCTGCGCGGGGCGTACGCGCAGGCGGGGCTCTCGGCGATCGAAATCCTGCGGTTTCCCCGCCTGACCCCTCAGGCGCTCGATCCCATCGTGTCCTCGATCGCCGGATTCGAGCATGTCAAAGCGGCGCGCGCGCTCGGCCGCGGCGTGGTGTTGCTCACGGGGCATTACGGCGCCGCCGAACTGATGGGCGCCGCGGTCGCGCGGCACGGACACCCAATGCACTTCCTCGTGCGCGGCCAGAGCAACGCGCTGGTCGACGCCGACCTCCAGGCGCGCCGCGCGGCGCTCGGAGTCGGCGTCGTGCCCCACGGCGCCGGCGTGCGCGGAGTGCTGCGCGCGCTGCGCGAGAACGCGTGCGTCGCGCTCATCGCCGACCAGGACGCAGGCCGGCGCGGCGTGTTCGTCGACTTCTTCGGCGCCCCGGCGTCCACGCCGCCCGGCCCGGCGGAGTTTGCGCTGCGCGCCGGCGCGCCCCTGGTCATGGGCTGCCTCGTGCGCGAGCTCGACGGCCGCTATCATGGCCGCTTCTTCCCACCGCTCACGGTCCCGCCGAGCGGAGATCATGCCGCGGACGTGCGCGCGCTCACCGCGCTCCATGTTCGCATGCTCGAGGAGTGGATCCGCGAGCGCCCTGAGCAGTGGCTGTGGATGCACCGGCGCTGGAAAACGCCCGCGCCCGGGGGAGCCGTGCCCGGGGCGGTCCGTCCCGCCGCGCCGGCCGCCGCGTTTGCCGCGTTGCTGGTCATGGCCGCGCTCGCCCCCGCTTCGTTCGCGCCCACGTCGCCGATCCCGCCCGGCGCGCCGCTTGCGCTCCCGGCGGCGGAAAGCGCGTTCGACGGCGCGGGTTCGAGCGTGTTCCCGCTGTCGGAGGCGCGCGTGCGGCGCGTGTTCGAGGACGTGCGGATCCGGCGGATCGACGGGGGGTGGGCGATCGATGCCGAGGAGATCTTCCAGGCGGGCGTCGCCCCGGCGCGCGCCGCGATGGGACTGCCCGACTACCGCGCGAGCGTCGAGCCCGATACCGTGGAGGTCACGCGTCGCGGCACGGTGCGCGGGCTGCGCGTGACCGTCGACGGCCTGCCGATGGGAGTGAGCGAACTGCCCGGCTCCGCCGCGCCCGGGGAAGATCTCGGCGGCATCGAGCGCCTGTATCGCTGGGAGGTCCCGTTCTCCGCCGAGGAGATCCGCACGGTGCGCCTGTCGTACTCGGTGGGCGATTCGCGCACTGATCGCGGAGAGCCGCTGCTGTTCTTCTACCTGAATCCGGGATCGCTGTGGGACGGCGAGGCGGCGAAGGTCACGGCATCGGTCGACCTCGGCGCCGTCGATCCCGAGGACCTGATCCCCGGCTGGCTGAGGCCGGGCGGCTATCGCGTCTACGGCACGCAGGTGATCTGGCGCCGCGGCGCCGGGGACGCGGTGGCCGACCTCGCACTCGCCTATCGTCCCTGGGTTGACGATCTCCTGGCCGCGTTCCCGGACCGACAGAAGGGGCCGTTCACGCTCGGGCTCGAGGCGCGCGAAGAGTGGTTCGAGCGGCTGACCGTGCGCGAGACGCGCTACTGGGCCGCGTTCCTGCGCGCCCGAAGGGGCGCGCCCGTCGACTCCACGGGGCCCGCGGCCGGGCTCGCGCGCGAGCGCTGGTACCGGCCGGCCGCGGGTTATCGGGACGATCGACTGCCGCGCGAGGAACGCACCTGGCTCGGGCGCCTCGAGGATCGCCTGGCGGCGTGGCGAAGGGCACAGATCCCTCTCGATTCCGCGGCGGTTCAGCCCGCCGGGGCCGATTCCACCTAGGCCCCGCGCGCCGATCCTCGCCGCGCGTGTTGCGTCAATTCCACCCGGCCGCGGGCGAAAAGCCCCGACCGCCGCGCGCCCGCCGCTGTCCTTCGCCCCGCCCGGGGCGCCCGTCTGCGCTCGCGTCCCCGCGTTCCCCGAAGCGGGGAGCGG
>JBDTYW010000096.1:0-7099 GCA_040005445.1 Candidatus Eiseniibacteriota bacterium | reverse complement strand
CCGATCCTCGTGCCGGTCGCGGGCAACGCGGGTCTCGCGGTCGCGTTCGGGCAGGTGCGCGCCGACTCGGTGGTGGCGAATTTGGTGGGGGGGAACGCGGTCTCGAAGCCCGGGTGGCCCCGCGTGCTGGTCGGCACCGCGCTCTTCGGTCCGGTGGCGGGCGACTTCGACGACAACGGGACCCCGGATTTCGTGTACTCCACCGGCAACCTGATCGCGTCCAATGCCGGTGCGGACTCGGTGTATGTGTTCGCGGCGAACGGCAACCGCGTGATGGCGCGGTTCTATTCCTCGCCCGGCAATCTCGAGGTCTCCGGCATGGTCGACGTGGATCTCGACCAGCGCCCGGATATCATCGCCGTCTCGGATCGATCGAACATCCTCGGGATCCGTTTCAACGGGCTGCTCTCGCGCGCCTTCGACCGGCTTGGGTTCTTCATGGAGTCGGGCCAGCCCCCGGCGTTCGGGGACATGGGCAATGACGGGTTGATGGAGATGGCGCTGTCCGACCTCGGGGCGCCGTTGCTCTATGCGTTCGGCTTCGGTTCGTGGAACCCGACCTACGCACCGTGGCCCATGAAGGGGCACGATGCGAAGCGCACGAACGCGTTCTCCGGCCTGACTGTCGTCGGCGTCGATGGACCCGGCCCGGTGCCCGGCCCGATCGCCGGGTGGGCGCGCGCGTTGCCGAACCCGGCGGTGGGCCGGGTGGCGCTCACGCACTCGCGCCCGCTCGCGGGGCGCTTCGAGGCGGCAATCTACGATCTGCGCGGGCGGCTCGTCCGGCACATCGCCGCCGGCGAGGCCCAACCGGGGGGTGCGGCGCCGACCTGGACGTGGGACGGGACCGACGAGACCGGGCGGAACGCAGCCGCAGGCGTGTATTTCTACCGGGTCGTGGACGCGCGCGGGGCGATGGCGACCCGGGTGGTGCGGCTCCCCTGACCCTGGACTCCGGTTTCTCGGTCGCGGGGCGTCCCAGATTTCGGGGCGCCCCGTAACTGTTTGCGGGCCGATCGGGCCGGTCCTAGAATCCGGTTTGCTCCTCCCACCGAACAGGAGAACCGCAATGATTCGTCGACTTCCCGCGCTCGCCCCGATCCTGGCGATTGCGCTCGTGGGCCTGCTCGCGCCGTACATCGCCCGGGCTCACCACACGACCGCGCAGGCGCACGACATGCCGCACTCGGGCGCGGCGGCGCCGGCCTCGGTACCGCTCTTTTCGGACCTCGGCTCGTACCATCACGCGATCAAGACGCGCTCGCCCATGGCACAGAAGTATTTCAACCAGGGCCTGCGCCTGCTCTATGCATTCAATCACGACGAATCGATCGCCGCGTTCGAGGAGGCCGGCCGGCGCGACCCGCGCTGCGCGATGGCCCCGTGGGGCGTCGCACTCTCCTACGGTCCGAACATCAACCTTCCGATCGATCCCGAGCGCGAGCAGGCGGCCTACGCCGCGATCGCGCGCGCGCAGAAGCTCGCGGTCAACGCCTCGCCGATGGAGCGCGAGTGGATCGCCGCCCTGGCGAAGCGCTACTCGGAGCGCGGGGACGGCGATCGCAAGCAGTTGGATATCGCGTACACCGACGCGATGCGCGAGGTCGCGCACCGGCATCCGGCCGACGACGACGCGCAGGTCCTGTTCGCCGAGGCCCTGATGAACCTGCGGCCGTGGGACCACTGGACGCAGGACGGGCAGCCGCAGCCGGGAACCGAGGAGATCATCGCCACGCTCGAGACCGTACTCGCCCGTAACCCGATGCACCCGGGCGCGAATCACTACTACATCCACACCGTCGAGGCCTCGCCGCACCCCGAGCGCGCGCTCGCCGCGGCCGATCGGCTGAGGAACATGATGCCGGGCGCAGGTCACCTCGTGCACATGCCGGCGCACATCTACGAGCGCACCGGGCGTTACGCCGATGGCGTCGCCGCCAACGAGCGCGCCGTGCTGGCGGACGAGAAGTACATTGCCGAGCGCAATCCGCAGGGCGTGTATCCCCTGATGTACTACTCGCACAACATCCACTTCCTGTGGGCAGGCCTGTGCGACCTGGGTAGGAGCGAGGAGGCGATCCGGCGCGCGCGCGAGGTCTCCGCGCGCATCACGCCCGACCTCGTCGCCATGATGCCGATGGTCGAGTTCGTCCCGCCGACGCGGTATTATGCGCTCGCGCGCTTCGGCAAGTGGGACGAGATGCTGGCCGAGCCCGCGCCGCCGGCGGGGATGCATTATACCACCGCCATGTGGCACTACGCGCGCGGGCTCGCGCTCGCCGCGAGCGGAAAGCTCGATCAGGCCGCTGCCGAGCGCGACAGCCTGGATGAGATCGGCGATGCCGTTCCCGAGGATCTGGTCGTCGGCATCAACGCCGCGAAGCCGATCCTGCGCGTGGCCGGCGCGGTGCTCGCGGGCGACATCGCGTACCGCGCCAAGCGCTGGGACGACGCGATCGCGCACTACGAGGATGCGGTCAAGCAGGTCGACGCGCTCAAGTACGATGAGCCGCCTGCGTGGTACCAGCCGCCGCGCCAGTACCTGGGCAAGGTGCTGCTCGACGCGGGCCGCCCCGCGGACGCCGAGCGCGTCTACCGGGAGGACCTCGCGCAGCACCCGGAGATGGGCTGGTCGCTGATCGGGCTCGCACAGGCGCTGGAGGCGGAGGGCAAGACGGCGGAGGCGGCGGACGCGCGGGCGCGCTTCGAGAAGGCGTGGGCCCAGGCGGACGTGAAGCTGGTCGCCTCGCGGTTCTAGTCGCCCCGGTAGGTGCACTTTGCGGTGCACGTCTCCGCGACCGTGATCGACGTCAGCAACGGCAGCGAGGGTTTGAGGCGCTCCCAGATCCAGAGCGCGACGTGCTCGGACGTGGGGTTCTCCAGGCCCTCGATGTCGTTGAGGTGCCGATGGTCGAGCGCCAGCCGCACGGGCTCGAACACGCGCGCGATCTCCGCGTAGTCCATGACCCACCCGGTCCCAGGATCCACGCCGCCGGTTACGCGCACGGTGGCTCGAAACGAGTGCCCGTGCAGCCGCCGGCACTTGTGGTCGGCAGGCACGTTCGGCAGCAGGTGCGCCGATTCGAAGCGAAACGTCTTGGCGAGTTCCATGCGCATCGTGGTCTCCCGGCTCGATGTCGTCAGACGCCGCGCGCCGACGGATCCCAGATCACCTTGTGCATCTGCAACTGGAAGCGCGCGGGCGAGCGGTCCTCGACCATCCACGCCGCCACGTCCGCGGGCGACAGCAGGCCGTGCGCGACCGAGAGCAGCACCGTCCAGCGTGCGGCCAGCCTGTGTTCATCGATCACCGCGCGCGCCCACTCGTAGTCGGCACGGCTGGCGAGCACGAACTTGATCTCGTCGCGCGGTCCGAGCACGTCGAGGTTCTCCCAGCGGTTGTGCGCTTCCTCGCCGCTGTCCGGGCACTTGAGGTCCATGATCTTGACCACGCGCGGATCGACGCGCGACACGTCGAGGCTGCCCGAGGTCTCGAGCAGGACCGTGTGTCCGAGGTCCGCCAGTTTCGCCATCACCGGGTAGACGCCCGGTTGCAGCAGCGGCTCGCCGCCGGTGATCTCGACCAGCGCGATCCCGAACGCGTTGGCCCCGGCCACGACGTCGTCCACGCGCGCGCGCGCGCCCTGGTCAAACGCGTGTGGCGTGTCGCACCACACGCAGCGCAGGTGACACGCCGAGAGGCGCACGAAGACGCACGGGATGCCGGCGTACGTGGACTCGCCCTGCAGGGAGGCGTAGGTCTCGTGCACCACGAGCGTGTCGTCAGGCGCCCCGGCGGGCGCGCCCGGCGCGGTCTTGAGGATCGCGAGTCGCGAGGAGTCGGACACCCCGCCAGTGTACCCGACCGCCGTCGCCGCCGTCAGTCGCCGAGCGCGATCCCGGCGCGCAGGAAGTGTTCCGAGCGCTGCCAGGCCTGCCCGCGTTCGGACATGCCCGCCTCGTAGCCGACCGAGATGCGCACCCGCCGGCCCGGCTCGCGACCGATCCGGACTCCGGCCTGGTACGACTGGTTCACGCGATTCTCGACCTCGGCCTTGAGCCTCAGGTCGACAGCGGCGTACGGCGACGCCGCTCGGCCTGCGCGCGCGCGCGTCGCCTCCGCGCCGACCTGGAACTGGAACGCGGGTGCCCGCGGCGTCCCGTGGAGCATGAACGTCGGGCCGGCATAGGCGCGCAGCCCGGACCCTGGAGCGTACGATCCGACCAGCGCGACCGACTCGCGGGAATAGGCGATGCGGCGTGCCTCGATGTCGTACCCTCCGTCTCCGAGATGGCTCGACAGGTGCCCGTAGCGCAGCCGCGCCGACCAGGGGCCGGCCATGCGCTCGAGCGCGATGCCGAACGAGCCGTCGACGCTCTCGAGCGGAAAGTTGAAGTTCGGGAGCCGCGCGAACCAGCCCCACAGCATGCCGTCGACGGCGAGGAGCGTGCTCGAGGGGCCGTCCCCGTCGATGCGCGCCAGCGGGAAGCGGCGCCCGGTGAACCCCGAGGCCCGATCGGCCTCGATCAGGTCGAAGCCGAAGCGCGGCGTGCGCGGGTCGGCGGTGAGCGGCGCGAAGCCGCCCTCGCCCGGGAGCCAGGTCACGGCGGCGCGCGCGGCGCGCGGCACCAGGAGGATGCCCAGCATGAGCGTGAAGGCCAAGGCGGCGCGGCGGGGGAGCATGGCGGCGCAGTATACACGAGGTCCGCGGCCGCTCCGCCGCCCGGCCCGCCTGCGCGTCGCGCCGGGCCTCTCGGTGCGCGCCATGCTCACGGTCCCTTTCCCTGGCGTCGCGCGGCCCGTGCGAGCCGCGATCGTGCTCGCCCACGGGGCGGGTGGCACGATGGCGCAGCCGCTCGTGGTCGCGCTCGCCGACGCGTTGGCCGCGCGCGGCGCGCTCGTCCTGCGCTTCAACTTCGCGTACGCCGATGTTGGGCGGCGCGCTCCCGACCGCGCTCCGCTCCTGGCCGCGGCCTATCGTGCGGCGATCGCCTGGCTGTGCGCGCGGCCCGAGGCGCGCGGGCGCGCGCTCGTGCTCGGCGGGAAGTCGCTGGGCGGTCGCGTGGCCTCGGGGCTCGCGGCGCTGGGCGACCCCTGCGACGGCGTGCTGCTGTTCGGGTACCCGCTCCATCCGGCGGGGCAGCCGGAGAAGTTGCGCGACGCGCACTTGGCGGAGGTGCCGTGTCCCATGCTCTTCCTCGAGGGCACGCGCGACCCGCTGTGCGATCTCGCGCTGCTCAGGCCGGTGTTGCGGCGGCTCGGTCGGCGCGCGAAGCTGGTCGTGATCGAGGGCGGCGACCATTCGTTCGCCGTGCCGAAGGCGCTCGGCCGGAGCGCGCAGCAAATCGTCGCCGAACTGGCGGAGGAGAGCGCGCGCTGGATCGCGCGGCTCAAGCTGCGGCGGTCGCCAGCGGCTTCGTCCGCCAGGCGCCGCGGCGGAACCACGAAGCGAGGATCGCGGTCCGCACCAGGCAGGTGAGCGAGATCATCCACGCCAGCCCCGGCAGCCCGAACCCGAGCGTGACCGCGATCCAGCCCGCGAGCGGCACGCGTAGCGCGGACACCGAGGTCGAGATCAGCATCGGCGGAAGGGTGTTGCCCGCCCCCGAAAACGCGCCGTTGAGCACGAGCTCAATGCCGGTGAACACCTGGCCGAGGCCGAGGATGCGCACGTAGGGCGCGCCCGTTCGGATGACCTCCGGGTCGGAGGTGAACACCGACAGCAGGGCCTCGGGCGCGAGCAGCATCACGAGCATGACGGCGGAACCGAACGCGGCCATCAGGCCGGCCGACATCCAAGCCGCGCGGGCGGCGCGATCCGCGCGTCCGGCGCCGAGGTTCTGCCCCACGATCGCCTCGCACGCCAGGCCGAAACCGAGCGCCACCAGGTAGGTCACCGACTCGATCTTGTTGCCCACACCCACGACCGCGACCGCCGCCGTGCCGAAGTGCGCGGCCACGTGCGCGAAGTACAGGTAGACGGCCGAGAACAGGATCCCGATCAGCGAGTAGGGCAGGCCGATCCTGCCAAGTGCGACGGCATAGCGCGGCGCGAAGCGGCGCAACGCCGCGAAGTCGAGCGGAAACGCGGGATGGCGGCGGAGCGCAAGCCCGCCGAACCACGCCACCGCCACCGCCTGCGCCAGCACCGTCGCCCAGGCTGCTCCGCGGACGCCGAGCGCGGGCACCGGCCCCAGCCCGAAGATCAGGAGCGGATCGAGCAGTGCATTGAGCGCGAAGCAACTCGCGACCACGATCATGGGCGTACGCGTGTCCCCGGCTGCGCGCATCGTGGATTCGGCCCAGACGTAGAGCATCGAGAACACGGCGCCCAGCAGCGTGATCCGCAGGTAACCGACGGCGAGGTCCTGCACGCGCGGTGCGGCGCCGATGAGCGCGAACAGCGGAGGGAGCGCGAGGAGGCCGACCACGGTGGTCGTGACGCCGATCCCGACCGCCAGCAGCGCGCCCTGCGCCGCGCCGTAGCCGGCGGCTGCCCGGTCTCGTGCGCCGATAAAGCGGGAGACCGTTGCGGTCGTGCCCACGGCCGCGATGTCCGCGATCGCGTACACCGTCCACAGCGCAAAGAAGGACGTGGTCACCGCGGCCGTCGCCTCGGCGCCGAGCCGCCCGACCCACATGATGTTCACGAGGTGGAACGCGGTGTGGCACGCCTGCATGACGACCACCGGAGCGGCCAAACGCAGGAGCGCGCGCAACATCGGACCGCGCGTGGAATCGACGGCGACGCTCACGGCGCGGCGCTCAGTCCGGGACCGAGCCGTCGCGCGCCAGGAAATCGCGGATGAACAGGTTGTAGCCGGTGGCGGGCTGAGTGCGAGCGCTCTCGTTGTAGCGCGCCTTGACCACCGGATCCGCCGCCTGCCAGGCGTGGACCGCCCGGGCGAACGCCCCGCGGGCGGCGCGCTGGCCGGGGGAGCGGGGATTGCTCGGCGCGGCATAACGCTTGAGGTAGGGGCGGCCCTTGCGGCTCGAAACGATGAAACCCTCGGCCAGCCGGGCGATCAGCTCTTCGGAGAGCTTGGGTGGGCGCTTGCGCGGCATGATTCCTCCGTTCGGGATGGGGTTCTCCCCGGG
>JBDTYW010000095.1:0-7100 GCA_040005445.1 Candidatus Eiseniibacteriota bacterium | reverse complement strand
CGTCAGAGGTGGCGAGGTTCGCGTTGAACGCGACCAGCGGCCGGCGCGCGCCGATCGCGACGGCGCCCGCGGTCGCGTGGATCGCGTTCGGGCCGAAGTCGGGCGTCCTTGCCGGGTCCTTGCCGATGAGCTCGCGCAGGCCCTCGAATTCGCCGCGCCTCACGTCGGCCAGGTTCTCGCGCTCGGGTCGCGTGGCCGCCGCCTCGTAGAGAAACACCGGCACCTTCAGCTCGTTGCCCACGCGCTCGCCGAGAACGCGCGCAAGCTGGACGCACTCCTCGAGCGTGACGCCGTCCACCGGCACGAACGGCACGACGTCGGTCGCGCCCATGCGCGGGTGCTGGCCCTGGTGGGTCGTGAGGTCGATGCGCCGGGTGGCGAGCTCGATCGCGCGGAACGCGCCCTCCACCACGGCCTCGGGCTCGCCAGCGAACGTAAGCACCGAACGGTGGTGATCCGCGTCCAGCTCCGAGTCGAGCAGCACGACGCCGGGCACGGCCGCCGCGGCCGCGACGATCGCCTCGACCAGCGCGCGGTCGCGACCTTCACTGAAGTTGGGGACACATTCGACGATGCGGGCCATGCGGGTTCCTTTCAGGTCGCGCCGCCCCACGACTCGGCGTCGGGGGGCGGCGGTGCGCCGAACACACGGCGCCCACGGCGAAACACCGCGCGCGCCCAGGTCGGGCCAAAGTGGTAGCTGAGCGTGCGCGCGTCCGGCGCATCCCACAATACGATGTCGGCGTCGGCCCCCGGGCGCAGGCAGCCGATGCGGCCCAAGAGGCCGAGGCTGCGCGCGGCCGACTCGGTCGCGCCCACGAACGCCTCGTCGGGCGTCATGCGATAGAGCCGGCAGGCCAGCGCCAGGCACAGCACCAGCGAGTCGACGGTCGAGGTGCCGGGATTGAAGTCGGTCGCGATCGCGGTCCACACGTGGTGCTTGCGCAACCCGGCAAGATTCGGCGCCGGGCCGCCGAGCGTGAGCGTCGCGCCAGGGGTCAGGACCGCCGTCGTGCCCGCATCGGCAAGCGCCTTGAGCCCGCGCTCGTTCGCATGATCGAGGTGGTCGGCCGACCGCGCGCCGAGTTCGGCCGCGAGTGCCGCGCCCCCGCCGTCGCGCAGCTGATCCACGTGGAGCCGCAGGCCCATGCGCGCGGGCGCCACCGCCTTCGCGAGGCGGCGGGCGTCGGCGGGCGTGAACGCGCCCTGTTCGACGAACAGGTCCACGAAGCGGGCATGCCCGAGGTCGTGCGCCTCGAGCGCGACGCCGGCGCGCACCTCGTCGAGGTAGCCGTTGCGGCGCCCGGCATACTCGGGCGCGAGCACGTGCGCGGCGAGCGCGGTGCCGTGGACGCCGAGCCAGGTCGCGCGGCCGACTCGGTGCGCGATCGCGAGCAGGCGCAGCTCGCCATCCCGCGTCAGGTCGTAGCCCGACTTGGCCTCGATTGTGGTCGTGCCGCACGCGAGCATGCGCCGCGCCGTCGTGCACGCGCGGTCGAACAGCGCGTCGTCGCTCGCGGCCCGGGTCGCGCCCACGGTCGCGAGGATGCCGCCGCCGCGCTTCGCGATGTCCTCGTACGACGCGCCTGAGACTCGCTGGGTGAACTCCCCCGCCCGGTCGCCGCCCCACACCAGGTGCGTGTGGGCGTCCACGAGCCCGGCGGAAACGAGGCGACCCTCCGCGTCCTCGATCTCGTCGGGCTCCCACTCGGCAAGAACCTCGTCCGTCGGTCCCGCGTCGACGACCTCGCCGTCGAGCCACGCCACCGCGCCGTCGTCGTAGCGCTCGAGCGTGAGGCCCTTGCCGATCGGCGGCGAACCGGGCGCGAGGCCGACCACGAGTTCGCCCGCGTGCACGATCGCGCCGTCACAGCGCGCGCGCTTCACGAGACTCCCGCGCCGGGCAACGGGTCGATGCCGGGCAGCGACATCCCGGTCGTGCGCGCGTACGCCACCGCCTCCTCGTAACCCGCGTCCGCGTGGCGCATGACGCCCGTGCCCGGGTCGTTCGTCAGCACGCGCTTCAGGCGCGCGTCCGCGTCCGCAGTGCCGTCGGCCACGATCACCATGCCGGCATGCTGGGACAGCCCGATGCCCACGCCCCCGCCGTTGTGGAGCGAGACCCAGGTTGCGCCGCTCGCGACGTTGAGCATCGCGTTGAGCAGCGGCCAGTCCGCGATCGCGTCCGAGCCGTCCTTCATGGACTCGGTCTCGCGGTAGGGCGAGGCGACCGATCCGGCATCGAGGTGGTCGCGCCCGATCACCAGCGGCGCGCTCACCCGACCCTCGTGCACGAGTCGGTTGAACAGGAGGCCGGCCCGGTCGCGCTCGCCGTAGCCGAGCCAGCAGATGCGCGCCGGCAGGCCCTGGAAAGGCACCTTCGCCTCGGCCAGCGGCAGCCAGCGCTGGAGCACCGCGTCGTCCGGGAACAGTTCGAGCAGCGCGCGGTCGGTGACCCGGATATCCTCGGGATCGCCCGAGAGCGCGGCCCAGCGGAACGGGCCCTTGCCGCGGCAGAACAGCGGGCGCAGGAACGCCGGCACGAAGCCCGGGTAGCCGAACGCGCGCGCCGGATCGAGCCCGCCCCGGACCGCCTCGCCCCTCAGGTTGTTGCCGTAGTCGAACACGGTCGCGCCCCGATCCTGCATCGTGGCGAGCGCCTCGACGTGCGCGGCCATCGACACGCGCGAGCGGCGCACGTACTCCGCCGGATCGCTCCCCCGCAGCGCATCGGCCAAAGCGAGCGAGATCCCCGCGGGCATGTAACCGCCGAGCGGATCGTGCGCCGAGGTCTGGTCGGTCGCGGCGTCGGGCGTGAACCCGCGGCGCACGAGCTCGGGCAGCACGTCGGCGGCGTTGCCGAGCAGGCCGACCGAAAGCGCGCGTTGCTCCCGCACGGCGGCCTCGCAGCGCGCGAGCGCGGCGTCGAGCGAGTCCGATCTCTCGTCGCAGTAGCCGAGCCGGACGCGGCGATCGAGCCGCTGCGGATCGACCTCGACCGCGAGGCACACCCCGCCGTTGAGCGTGACCGCGAGCGGCTGCGCGCCGCCCATGCCGCCGAGCCCGGCGGTCACGACCAGCCGCCCGGCGAGCGTGCCGCCGAAGCGCTGGCGCGCACACTCGGCGAAGGTCTCGAACGTACCCTGGACGATGCCCTGCGTGCCGATGTAGATCCACGAGCCCGCGGTCATCTGCCCGTACATCGTGAGTCCCATGCCCTCGAGCTTCCAGAACTCCTCCCAGTTCGACCAGTGGCCGACCAGGTTCGAGTTCGCGATCAGGACGCGCGGCGCGTCCGCGTGCGTGCGGAAGCGGCCGACCGGCTTGCCGCTCTGGATCAGCAGCGTCTCGTCGTTCGCGAGGTCCCGGAGGTGCGCCACGATGCGGTCGAACGCATCCCAGCTGCGCGCGGCGCGGCCGGTGCCGCCGTAGACCACGAGGTCGTCGGGGCGCTCGGCGACGTCTGGATCGAGGTTGTTCATGAGCATGCGCAGCGCGGCCTCCTGCTGCCAGCCGCGGCACGACAGCCGGTTTCCATGCGGGGCGCGAACCACGCGGGTTCCGGCGGTCATGGCAGGTCTCCCTCCCCGAGGTGGGGCCGCACGGCGTCGTCGAACCCGCCCGCCAGCACGTCCCGCGCGAGCGCCTCGATCGCGTCCCCGAGCGGGCGATCGTCGGTCACGCGCGGCACCCGCGCGCGCACGGCTGCGAGCACGGCCTGCGTCCCACGGCCGGGCAAGAGCGGCGCGCGAAACTCCACCGCCTGCGCGCCGGCAACCAGTTCGCAGGCGACGATACGCGCCAGGTTCTCGAGCACCGCGCGCGCCTTGCGCGCCGCGGTCGGCGCCATCGAGACGTGGTCCTCCTGACCCGCCGACGTCGGAATCGAGTCCACCGTCGCCGGAAAGCACAGCGTCTTGTTCTCGGACGCGAGCGCCGCCGCCGTGTACTGGACGAGCATGAGCCCCGAGTTGAGGCCGGGGTTCGGCGTGAGGAACGCCGGCAATCCGTTCGAGCGTTTCGCGTCGGTCAGGAGGTCGAGCCGGCGCTCGGCGATCGCGCCCACTTCCGATAGCGCGGCTGCGACGTGGTCGGCCACCATGCCGATCGGCTGCGCATGGAAGTTGCCCGAGCTGATCACGTCGTCGCCGTCCGCGAACACCAGCGGGTTGTCGGTTGCCGAGTTCATCTCCCGCGTCACCACCACGGTGGCGTAGGCCAGGGCGTCGAGCGAGGCTCCCAGGACCTGCGGCGCGCAGCGCAGCGAGTAGGGATCCTGGATGCGGTCGCAGTCGGCGTGCGAGGCGACGATGTCGCTGCCCTCGGTGAGCGCGATCAGCGCGCGCGCGACGCGGCCCTGCCCCGGGTGCGGGCGCACCGCCATCGCGCGCGGGTCGAACGCCCGGATCGAGCCGAGCAGGCCCTCGAGCGAGAGCGCGTTCGCGCCCAGTGCCGCACGCACGACCCGGCCGGCGCGGCACAGCGTCAGCGCCAGCACGGCGGTCGAAAGCTGGGTGCCGTTGATCAGGGCGAGGCCTTCTTTGGGAGCCAACGAGATCGGAGTAATCTCCGCAGCAGCAAGGCTTTCGGCACCGGACTGAACCTTGTCCCTGAACTCCGCTCGACCCTCGCCCACGAGCACGAGCGCGAAATGGGCCAGCGGGGCGAGATCGCCGCTGGCCCCCACGGAGCCCTGTTCGGGCACGACCGGGTGGACCCGCCGGTTGAGCAGCAGGAGCACGCGCTCGACCAGTTCGAGGCGCACGCCCGAGACGCCGACCGCGAGCGCATTGGCGCGCAGCAGGCCGAGCGCCCGCACCTCGGGCAAGGAAAGCGCGCGGCCGACGCCGGCGGCATGACTGCGCAGGAGGTTCAATTGGAGGCGCGCGAGGTCGGCCTCGCCGATGTGGCGGTTCTTGAGGTCGCCGAATCCGGTGTTGACGCCGTAGACCGGAAGCCCCGCGGCGAGCGCGCGGTCGATCACGCCGCGCGAGCGCGCGAGCGCTTCCGGCACCCGGGCGGCGAGGCGCACCGCCTCGCCGCCGGCGGCCACCCGGTCGAGGTCGTCCAGCGTCAGGCTCCTGCCGTCGAGTTCGATCATCGAGTCCCTTCGCCTTCGGTGGTGCGTTCGAGGAACGACGCGGTCTCCGTGACCAGCGTCTCGACATCGGGCGCGACACGCAACGCCACGGGCAACCCCCGCCGGAACTGCGCCCCGTAACCCTTGTGCACGATGCGCGGATCGAGGATCACGAGCGCCCCGCGATCGGTCCTGCGCCTGAGCAACCGGCCGACCCCCTGGCGGAAACGCAGCACCGCCTCGGGCACGGTCGCGCGCGCGAAGCTCGACTCGCCCGTGGCGTCGATGCGCTCGGCGCGCGCCTGCACCAGCGGATCGGTCGGCACCGCGAACGGCAGGCGCGTGACCACCAGCGCTTCGAGCGCCTCGCCCGGAAAGTCCACGCCCTCCCAGAAGCTCGACGTGCCGAGCAGCAGCGCGCCGCGCGCCGCGCGGAAGCGGTGGGCGAGTTCGATCGGCGTTCCGTCGGGGCCCTGCGCCCACACCGGCACCACGCCCTCGAGTGCGGGGCCGAGGTGGCGGGCCGCGCGCTGGAGCGCGAGGTGCGAGGTGAACAGCGCGAGCGTGTTGCGCCTGAGGCGGCCGGCGAGGCGCACGATCGCATCGAGCGCACCCGCTTCCCCGCCCGGTGGATCGAGCACCCACGCCCCGAGCTGGCGCGCGAAGTCGAACGGCGAAGGATACACCGTTTCGGTCACGGTGAATGCCACGTCCTCGGTCAGCCCCAGGCGGTCGCGCACGTAGCGAAACGAGCCCCCCGTGGTGAGCGTCGCCGAGGTCAGCACGAGGCTGGTCAACTCGGGCAGGAGGCCCTGCTGGACGCGCCGCGCCACGTCCACGGGCGCGGCCGCGAGCTCGGCGCTCTCCGCGCGCGCGCCGCCCCGCCAGTACACGAATTCGGTGTCGCGCGGGTCGGTCAGGAAGCGCAGTCCCGACTGCCACTCCTGCCAGGCGCCGAGCGCGGCGCCGACATCGCCGGCGAGTTCCTCCATCTCGGGCGTCGCCTCGGCGCGCGCCAGGCAGGAGAGCGCGCCCTGCCAGCACGCCTCGCCCTCCTTGCCGAGCGTGAAAAGGCGCTCGAGCGCGTCGTAGCGCTGCCCGACCACCTCCTCGACCTGGCGGAAGCGCGCGCGCGGCTCGTATGCGTCGTCGCCCGCAGTGGGGTCGAGACTGTCCGCGACCTGGGCGAAGAACGCGCGCGCGGCTTCGTGCATGGGCGCCCCGACCGCGGCAAGGCGCTCGAGACAGGAGCGCAATTCCGCCTGCGCGGTGGACCCGAGCCGGCCCTCCGCCCCGGCGAGCACGAGTGCGATCAGGTCGGCACCGCCTGCGCCCTGGCCGCGGCCCCGGCCGGGCCGCTCGCCGTGGACGAGCGTGAGCAGGGCATCGAGCCGGCCGAGCGACTGGCGCACCGTGGCCTGCGCCGTCACCACCGCGTCGAGATGGTGCGCCTCGTCGACGACCAGTGCGCGGAACGGGGGCAGCACGTTCGAGCCCGGGAGCCCGGTCACCAGCAACGCGTGATTGACGACCACGATGTCGGCCGAGGCCGCCCTCTGGCGCGCGCGGCGCCACGGGCACTCGCCCGTGCGGCACGCGCCCGGGTTGCAGAACGAGGGCTCGCACGCGATGCGCGCCCGCAGCGCGGGCCCGCCCGTCAGGATGCCGAAGTCGAACTCGTCGAGGTCGCCGCCCGAGGTGCCCTCGACCCACTCGGCGACGCGCCGGTCCGCCACGCTGGCGCCCCGCCCTCGCTTCTTGTGATCGGCGACATAGAGCCGCCAGCGCCGCGGGCACAGGTAGTTCGCGCGGCCCTTCAGGCGCACCACGCGCGGGGGCGTATCGAGCAGGGCGGCCAGCCGGGGCGCATCGACGTCGGTGAGCTGGTTTTGGAGCTGCTTGGTGTGGGTCGACACCACGACCGGCTCGCGCTGCCGCCGGCTCCACAGGAGCGCGGGCACGAGATAGCCGAGCGACTTGCCGACGCCGGTCGGCGCCTCGGCGAGCAGGATGCCGCCCT
>JBDTYW010000094.1:0-7137 GCA_040005445.1 Candidatus Eiseniibacteriota bacterium | reverse complement strand
AACTCGACCCGAAGTTTGCGCCCGCCTGGGCCGGGGTGGCGCATGCGCACTGGGTGCGCGCGAGTCGGGGCATGGCGCCGCCGGCCGAGGCGACTGCGGAGGCGCGCGCTTCGGCGTTGCGCGCGCTCGAGCTCGATCCCGGGAGCGGCGAGGCCCACGCGCTACTCGGCGTGCTCGATGCGCACAGCCGGAACATCCAGGCGGGCATCGCCTCGCTGAATCGGGCGATCGAGCTCGAGCCCGGGCTGGTCGACGCCTACGTCTGGCTCGGGCGCTTTCAGTATTGCCTGGGCCGGCACGCCGAGGCGCAGGCCTCGATGCTCAAGGCGGTGAGCCTCGATCCGCTTTCGATGATCCACCACACGAGCGTCGGCGACGCCTACTACTACGCGCGCGACTATGAGCGATCGGTCGTGTACTACCGGCGGGCGATCGAGCTCGATCCGCGCTTCGACGGCGCGCACACGGACCTCGCGCGGTCGCTCGAGGCGCTCGGGCGCTTCGACGAGTCGCGCGCCGAGTACGAGGAGGGGCGGCGCCTCGCGGGCGGCGTGGCGGGGCCCTCGTTCGGGCTCGCGCACCTCGAGGCCAGCATGGGCAACGTTGCCGAGTCGCGCCGCATCCTCGACGAGCTGATCGCCGCGCGCGCACAGCGCGTGGTCTCGGCGTGGGGAATCGCCGCGCTGAGCGCGAGCCTGGGCGACGTGGACGAGGCGTTCCGCTGGCTCGACGTCGCGGTCGAGGAGGGTGCGACCGGCTTGACGTTCCTGCTCGTCCACCCCCGGCTGGATGCGATCCGTTCGGACCCCCGATACCACCAAGTGCTCGAGCGGGTCGGCTTCGATTCGACCTGAGGCGTGGGCATGAGTTTCCTCGATTCCTGGAAGCGGCGCGTGCGCGACCTCCGCGTGGAGACCCACGCGCTCTACCTTGCCTGCCGCGACCCGCGCGTGCCGTGGTACGCGAAGGCGTTCGCCGCGTGCGTCGTCGGCTACGCGCTCAGCCCGATCGACCTGATCCCCGACTTCATCCCCGTGCTCGGTTATCTCGACGACCTCGTGCTCGTCCCGCTCGGCGTCCTTGCCGCGCGGCGGATGATTCCGAAGGAGGTCCTGGCGGAGTGCCGGGAGCGGGCGCTCGCCGCGGTGGCGGAGGGGGTGCCGGTCAACCGCACGGCGGCGGCGATCATCATCGGGATCTGGGTGCTGGGGGCGGCAGCGGCGGGGTGGATGGTGTTCCATCACGTCGCAGCCCCGAGCTGATCCACGACCTGGCGATCTCGGACAATGGCGGGTTGGGGCGAGTCAGGCATCCCGTTTCACCCCGACGATCTCCATCACCATCGGCGTGATCTGGAACGCATGCGGCGTGGCCGCCATGTGCGCATAGGCGTCCGCGATCGCGCGCCCGCGCTTCGCGTCGATGCGCCCCAGCTCGACCAGCCGGGCGATGCCGGTCTCGATGAACGCCGTGGGCCACTGCCACACGTGATCGCGTGGCCGCGCCACGTCGGCGAGCGGCGCGAGCGAGGTCACCTCGACGCCGAGTTCCTCCAGCCAGCCCGGCAGGTGCATGCCGATGTTCGGCTCGCCGCCGGTGGCGCGCCAGCTGGCCATCACCTCGTTCACAAAGCTCTCGAACTCGGGGCTGTGCGGAAAGATCTGCCAGCCGCGGTAGTCCGCGTACTCGTGGCTGACGAACGTCCCGCCCGGTCTCAGCGCCGCCACCGCGCGCGCGAGCAGGTCGCGCGGTCCCGGTACGAACGCGAAGATCCAGCGCGACCACAGCCCGTCCGCGCCGATCACCGGCAGCGCGCCGGCGGCGAGATCCTGCTCGTGCACCTCGATCTGGGTTGCCCCGCGCGCGCGCGCGGAGCGCTCGAGCGTGTCGAGGAAGCGGCGCGAGCGGTCGATCGCGACCACTCGCCCCTGACGCCCGACGATATCGGCGAGATCGAACGTGGCCCAGCCGGGGCCGCAGCCGAGGTCGACCAGCGTCTGCCCCGCGGTGAAGCCGGCACGGCGCCAGGCCGCGGTGGCGCGCGGGCGCCAAACAGCATGTTGCAATCCGAGACGCGCGATTTCCTCGTCGTGGGTGCCGAGAACGTAGTCTTTCTCTTCCTGGGCCATCCATACCTCGCCGAATGCCGGCCGGGGAAATCCCGCGCCACTGGGGCAGTGTAGCCCGGACCCCGGGGGACGCGGGGGACGCTTCCGGTCGCGACAATTGGCGCTTCTCCCGCGCGTCGGCACCTGTCAAAATTGAGGCCCATTCCTGTCCAAACCATTGCCCGGAGGACTCGTGCGCTCTCAGCGGTTTGCCCCGTTGCTTGTTGTCGTCGCGGCATTGATGTCTTTCCACGCGCCGGCGATGGCGGCCGGTGGCGGCGAGTTCGATCGCCGGAACGCGATCGCGGTCGATGCGGCAGCGGCGCGAGTCGCGCGCGCGCGCCTCGAGGCCCCGGGCCTGCACCGGCTCGCATCGGTCGGCGAGATCGACGAGCGCTTCGGTGTGCCGACCTTCCTCTGGGCAACGCCGGCAGATCCGGCTGCGGCCGGCCCGGCGGCAATCGGCGCGGGTGCAGGCGCGGCGCTGCCGACCCCCGACCAGGCCGCGCGCGCGCACCTCGCCCGGCTCGCCCCGTTCTACGGGCTCGGCGCCGCCGACCTCGCGGGCGCGACGCTGCGCCACGTGCACGACACCGGGCGCGGGCCGATCATCGCGACCTACGTGCAGACGGTCGGCGGCATCGAGGTCTTCGGCGAAGAGGTGAAGCTCCTGATGGATCGCGGCCTCGCGTTGAAGGCCGCTTCGGGCTTCCTCGCGAGTGGCGGCACGGGCAAGGGCAACGCGGGCGGGCGGGCTGCCGCGCGCACATTCCGGCTCACCTCGACGCAGGCGGCCGCGATCGCGCTCGAGGATTTCACCGGCACGCCCACCGCCGGCGGAGCGCTGGCGCGCGGCAACGCCATGCCGGGCGGCTTCGAGCGCTTCGACTTCGGCGCCGGCGCGGCCTCGCTCGTCCCGGAGGGGCTTGCTCCCGGCGAGCCGATTCGCGTCAAGCGCGTGTGGTTCCACACCCCGGCGGACCTCGAGCCCGCGTACACCGTCGAGATCCTGGCCGAGACCGCGGCCGACGCCTACGTGATCTCGGCGCGCGACGGCCGCCTCCTGTTCCGCCATAACCTGATAGCCGACGACAGCTTCACCTATCGCGCGTGGAACGACCCGGGCGTGCCGCACATGCCGCCCGACGGCCCGCAGGGCAGCGCACCGACGCCCTATCCGGTCGCCCCCGCGACGCCCTACGACCCGGGCTTCACGGCTCCGACGCTCGTGACCCTGCAGAACGGCCCGATCCCGACGAACGACCCGTGGCTCGCGCCCGGAGCCTCGGTGACCAACGGCAACAACGTCGACGCCTATGCCGACCTCGCTTCGCCCGACGGGTTCTCCGCGGGCGACCTTCGAGCGAGCACGACCGCGCCGAACACGTTCGACCGCACCTACGACACGGGACTTGCGCCGAGCGCGAGCACGACCCAGCGCATGGCGTCGATCACGCAGTTGTTCTACACGACGAACTTCCTGCACGACTGGTACTACACCGCGGGCTTCGACGAGGTCTCGGGCAACGCGCAGGTCGACAACTACGGCCGCGGCGGCGTGGCGGGCGACGGGCTCAAGGCCGAGGCCCAGGACTATGGCGGCCTCAACAACGCGAACATGTCCACGCCGCAGGACGGCGGCCGCCCACGCATGCAGATGTACCTATTCCAGGGGACGCCGACGGTGGCGCTCACGGTCGACAGCCCGCCCGCGATCGCCGGCAGCAAGACGGTCGGGCGCGCCACGATCGGCCCGACGACGTTCTCGGTCTCCGCGCCGGTCGTGCTCTTCAACGACGGCGTCGCCCCGGCGAGCGATGCCTGCGGAGCGAGCGTGGGCTCGCTCGCCGGCAAGATCGCGCTCATCGACCGCGGATCGTGCTCGTTCGATGCGAAGATCCTGAATGCGCAGAACGCAGGGGCGCTCGCGGTGATCATCGTCAACAACGTGCCCGGCCCGCCGGCGGGGATCACCGGGAGCTCGAGCCCGACGATCGGTTCGGTCATGATCTCGCAGTCGGACGGCGCGGACATCAAGGCGCAGCTCGGCACGGGCGTGAACGTCACGCTCGCGAGCACCCCGCAACTGGCGCGCGATGGATCGATCGACAACCAGATCGTCGCGCACGAGTACGGCCACTACGTCAGCGGCCGCCTGATCGGCAACGGCCTCGGGCTCGGCAGCCTGCAGGCGGGCGGGATGGGCGAGGGCTGGGGCGACTTCCACGCGATGCTCCTGACCGTCCGTCCCGAGGACGCGCTGGTCTCGCCGTTCGACTTCTCGGGGACGTACGGCGAGGGCGGGTACGCGCTCAGCCCGTCGGTTGCGCCCTCGACCACGTACTACTTCGGCGTGCGGCGCTTTCCATACTCGACGGACCTGACGAAGGACCCGCTCACGTTCCGGCACATCCAGGACGGCGAGCCGTTGCCGGTGGGCCCGCCGACGAAGGCGAACGCCAATCCCAACTCCGAGGTCCACAACACCGGCGAGGTCTGGGCGGCCATGCTCTGGGAGTGCTACGCCGCGCTGCTGCGCGACACCGGGCGCCTGACGTTCAACCAGGCCCAGGCGCGCATGCGCGACTACCTGATCGCGGCCTACAAGATGACGCCGCTCAACCCGACGTTCACCGAGGCGCGCGACGCGCTGCTGTCGGTGGCGTACGCGACCGACCCGCTCGATCACGCGGCATTCTGCGCCGCGTTCGCGAAGCGCGGCTGCGGCGTCGGCGCGATCTCGCCGCCGCGCGAGTCGAACACCAATAGCGGCGTGGT
The DNA here is from genome assembly GCA_040005445.1 of Candidatus Eiseniibacteriota bacterium. GTDB lineage: Bacteria > Eisenbacteria > RBG-16-71-46 > RBG-16-71-46 > DASYSL01 > JANPEF01. The sequence goes on along the minus strand of JBDTYW010000094.1, from coordinate 2,251 downwards.
CGAGAGCTACGTGTGCGGCGGCGCGCTGGACTTCGTGAGCGCGAGCATCTCGGACGACGTGCGCTCGTGCGACAGCGACGGCATTCTCGACAACGGCGAGTCGGGAACGCTTTTGGTCACGCTTCGCAACTCGGGCAGCGCGCCGCTGTCGGCGACCACGGCGACGGTGACCAGCCCGAACCCCGCGGTCAACTTTCCCTATGGGCACACGATCGCGATGTCGTCGTCGGCGCCGTTCGGAACGAGCACCGGTTCGCTCGTGATCGGCATGTTCGGCGCAAGCGGGGTCACGCCGCTGGACATCCACGTGGCGTACACGGATCCCGCGCTGGTCGCGACCCCGGTCGCCGGCGTGCTCGTGGACAACGGCAACGCGGACCTCGTCCCCTCGAGCAGCGAGAGCGTCGACCTGCCGAGCGCCGGCTGGACCTACACGGGCAACCCGTACGTCGCGGCCAGCGGATGGGCGCGGGTGGCCGCGGGATCGAACTTTCTGTTCGCGGCCCCGGACCCCGGCGGCGTCTCCGACCAGTACCTGCTCACGCCGTCGCTCAACGTGGCGGCGAGCGGGGCGTTCTCTTTCACGTTCAAGCAGGCGTACTCGTTCGAGACCAGCGGCGGGACGTTCTGGGACGGCGGCGTGATCGAGATCACCGACAACGCCGGCGCGAGCTGGACCGACATCGGCGCCTCGGCCAGCCCGGGCTACGGCGGCACGCTCTTCGTCGGTGCGAGCAACCCGATCGAGGGACGCCCGGCCTACGTGGGGCTGAGCCCGAGCTACCCGGCGCTCGGGACGGTGACGGTCAACCTCGGCACCGCGTATCAGGGGAAGACGGTGCGCATCCGCTTCCGGCTCGGAGCGGACGAGGGGACCGGCGACGTCGGCTGGCAGCTGGACGACCTCGCGTTCGCGAACATCACGAACCAGCCGTTCAACGCGCTCATCGCGGAACCCGACGTGTGCGCCCCGGTCGCGGTCGAGGATCCGCTGCCGACCGAGTGGACGCTCGCGCTCGCCGGCAGCAATCCCGCGCGCGGCCTCCCTGCGCTGCGCTTCGCGCTGCCCGCGGCCGGACATGTCACGATCGCGCTCTACGACGTCGCGGGACGGCGGGTCACGACGCTGGCCGACGGCGAGTTCGCCGCCGGGTATCACGTCACGGCGCGCGCAACCGAGTCCGGCGATGCGCGCCCGCGCGCGGGCGTGTATTTCGCGCGCATGACCGCGCACGGCCGGGAGTTCGTGCAGCGGGTGGTGATGGTGCCGTAGCGACGCTTCGGGGGTTTGGGGGTGTTTCGGGGGCGTGGGGCGCGGTGCCTTACGCCCCCGGCTCCAACAGGTACTCCAGGTCCGCCTTCGTCAGCGTGCGCGCGAATCCGTCCTCGCCGAGGATCTCCTTCGCCATCGCCGCCTTCTTCTGCTGCAACTCCCAGATCTTCTCCTCGATCGTGCCGCGCGTCAGCAGGCGGAACGCGGTCACCTTCTGCGTCTGCCCGATGCGGTGCGTGCGGTCGATCGCCTGGGCCTCGACCGCGGGGTTCCACCACGGGTCGAACAGGATCACGTGGCTCGCCGCGGTCAGGTTGAGCCCGGTGCCGCCGGCCTTGAGCGAGACCAGGAACACCGACGGGGTTTCATCCTCGGTGAACTCCCGGACGACCCGTTCGCGCTCCCTCTCGCGGGTCTTGCCGGTGAGCACATGCGAGGGGATGTTCCGCTGCTTCATCGCGCCCTCGATCAGCGCCAGGCACTGTACGAACTGCGAGAACAGGAGAACCTTGTGCCCCTCCTCGAGCAGCGGCTCGAGCACTTCCCACAGCGCCTCGAACTTGCCGGACGGCGTGCGCGTCGGCGCGCCGACGAGCGCCGGGTGGCAGCAGATCTGTCGCAGCCGCGTGAGCACCGCGAGGATCTCGATCTGGTGCCGGTCCAGGCCCTCGCCGCCGGCGACCAGCTTTGCGAGCATCGCGCGGCCGCGTTCGAGCTGGTCGAGGTAGAGCCGGCGCTGCGCGGGCAGCAGCTCGCAGTCGAGCCGCTCCTCGGTGCGTTCGGGCAACTCGGGCGCGACCTCCTGCTTCATGCGCCGGAGCAGCACCGGGCGTAGCCGGGCGGCGAGCAATCGGCGCAGGTGGGGCGGCGCATCCGCGCGGTCAAAGCGCGTGACGAAGCTGCGCCGCGTGCCCAGGAACTCCGGGCTCGTGAACGCGAGGATGCTCCACAGGTCGAGCGCGCGGTTCTCGAGCGGCG
>JBDTYW010000093.1:0-7159 GCA_040005445.1 Candidatus Eiseniibacteriota bacterium | reverse complement strand
CGGTACCACTCCATGTGGGTGAAGCCCTCGCGGAAGTTCATCGCCCGCAGCACCGCCTCGCCGAGCGCACGGCCGCCTGCCAGCTCGGGCGCGTCCGGGTCGCGCAGCGCGACGGTCTGCGGGGACACCCACTCGAGTTGACGCGCGAGCAACGGCCGCGGGCGGTACCAGCAGATGTTGTAATAGAGGATCTTGCCACCGCCGCAGACGGTGTCGAACGTGAACTCCTCGCCGTCGATGAACTCCTCGACGCTGACCTCGGGCACGTGGCGGAGCTTCGGCAGGGCGGCCTCGAGCGCGGCCGCGTCGTCGAGGCGGAACGTGTCGGCCGAGCCCGCGCCGGCGATCGGCTTGATGATCGCCGGGTAGCCGATGTGCGCGATCGCGGCGCGCACCTCATCGGCCGTGTGCGCGTTCGCATGCCGCGGAGTGCGGATCCCGGCCCCGTCGAGCACCTGCTTCATCACTTCCTTGTCGCGGAACGGCACGGTCTCGGCGACCGACATGCCCGGCGCGCCGATCGCCTCGCGGATGCGCGCCGCGGCGATCATCAGCGGCTCCCAGAGCGCGATGACGCGGTCCACGCGCACGTGCCCGGCGATCTTGAGCGCCTCGCCGACAAGGCGAGCCTCATCCGCGAAGCCCGGGCCCTCGACGTAGCCGGCGAGGTGCTCGCGCGCCTCGGGCGGCAACGCGCCCTCGGACTGGTCGCCGAGGCCGATCACCCGCGCACCGGACTCGGCGAGGCCGCGGACGAACTTCGGCATTTCGGCCGGGTAACCGGGGGACAGGAACAGGACGTTCATGCGAGCTCCACGCGGATGTTCGAGACCACGGTCCGGAGCGCGTCCTCGACCACGCGGGTCTCGGGGTGGCGCACGATGATGAATCCCTCCCCCTCGTAGGTGCCGGCGGGCGCCTGCCCCTCGCGGGGCAGTTGCGCTTCGACCACGAGCGGACCGAGCTCGCGCGCGATCCGGTCGAGCCCGAGCACTCGCCGGACGCGCCCGACGCCCTGGCCGCGCAGGTAGGCGCAGCCGACGGCATAGCGCCGCTCCGGGGCCCGGAATTCGCCCAGCGCCGCGAGGCGGGCCCAAGCGCGGTAGAAATCCGTGTCGTGTGCGTACGAGATCAGCGACGTGAACTGGGCGCCCGGAGGCCGCGCGCCGACCTCGGAGATCGCGACCTCGCCGTCGGGTTTGCGGAACCATTCCATGTGCGCGAAGCCGGTCGTGAGCCCGAGCGCCGACAGCGACGCGAAGCCCTCGCGCCGGATCGCCTCGTACTCGGGCCCGTCGACCGCACGCGGCAGCAGGACGCACCACTGGATCCACGGCTCGCGCAGCACCTCCAGCGGCGACGGCGCGTAGCGGCTGACCGAATACCAGGCGGGCCGGCCATCCACCATCACCGCGTCGAACGAATGCTCCTCGCCGGTCACGAACTCCTCGAGCATCACCGGGGACTCGGGACGCGGCGGCATGTGCGCGCAGGCGTCGGCGAGCTGCTCGTCGGAATCGAGCCGAAACGTGTTGCGCGCGCCCGCCCCGGCCTGCGGCTTGGCGACGATCGGGTAGCCCACGCGCTTCGCGAATGCCGTTGCCTCGTCGGCCGAGCGCGCGAGCGCGTGGCGCGCGCACGGCAGGCCCGCCTGCTCGAGCACGGACTTCATGCGCGCCTTGTCGCGGAAGTTCGCCGCCGCCTCGGACGACAACCCGTGCAGGCCGAGCGCCTCGCGCGCCACTGCGAGCGGGACCTGGAGTTCCTCGAGCGTACCGATCAGCCGCGCCGGCGGCCCGAGCCGCTCTGCCAGAGCGCGGACGGCGCGCTCGATCTGCGCCGGGTCGAGGCAGTCCTCGATCCGATAGTGCGCCGCCACGCGCGAACGCAACCCGGGGGGCAGCTTCTCGGCCGGGTCGGTGGACACGATCGCGAGCCTCACCTCGTCGAGCCGGGATACGGCGTCGACGAAGCGGAGGGTGGCCTCGAGAAAGTAGGGTGCGACGAAGATGACTGGGCGCATGGGGATGGGGTAGTCTAGCCGCGCACATGATCCCACTCAAGGTCCTGTTCGTCACCGCTGAAGCGGCGCCCTTCGCCAAGACCGGCGGCCTCGCCGACGTCTCGTTCGCGCTCCCCCGCGAGTTGGCGGGCCTGGGGCACGACGTGCGCGTCGTCCTGCCGCTCTATCCGGGCATCCGGGAGCTGGCGCGGGACCTCACGCCGGTCGAGGGCCCGGGAAACATCGTGATCCGGAGCGCGCACTACGAATTTCGTTGCACGGTGCTACGCGCGACGTTTCCGGGCACCGACCTGGGCGCCTGGCTGGTCGATTGCCCCGAACTGTTCGACCGGCCCTCGGTCTACACACAGGACGCCGACGAGCACCTGCGCTTCATCGTGCTCACGCGGGCGGCGATCGAACTGGCGCAGCGCTGGCAGTGGGCGCCCGACATCGCGCACGCCCACGACTGGCACACCGCACTGCTCCCGCTCTACCTCAAGACCGTGTACGCGTGGGATCGCCTCTTCGAGCGTACGCGTTCGCTGGTCACGATCCACAATCTCGGCCACCAGGGCGTGTTCGGCGCCCACGTGCTCGGCGACCTCGGCCTCGGCGAGGGCGTGCGCCTCCTGCACCAGGACGACCTCCGCGCCGGCCGCATCAGCTTCCTCAAGACCGGCCTCCTGCTCGCAGACCGGGTCTCGACCGTCAGCCCCACGTACGCGCGCGAGATCCAGGGCGAGGCGTTCGGCTTCGGCCTCGACGGCCTGCTGCGCGCGCGCGGCGCGGACCTCGTCGGCATCCTCAACGGCATCGACACCGAGGCCTGGAACCCGGCCACCGATCCGCTCCTGGCCGCGCGCTACTCGGCGAAGAGCCTGTACCGCAAGGAGAAGAACAAGCAGGCGCTGCTCGAGTCGGTCGGGCTGCCCTACGAGAAGGGCGTGCCCACGCTCGGGATCGTCACCCGGCTCTCGCACCAGAAGGGCATCGAGCTGATCGAGGGCGCGTTGCCCCGCATTCTCGCCGAACGCAATGTGCGCTTTGTGGCACTCGGCAGCGGGGACCCACACTACGAGGGATTCCTCGACGGCCTCGCGCACGCGTTCCCGGGCAAGGCGAGGCTGTGGCGCGGCTTCAGTGAGCGCCTCGCCCACATGGTCGAGGCGGGTAGCGACCTGTTCCTCATGCCCTCGCTCTACGAGCCGTGCGGCCTCAACCAGATGTACAGCCAGCGCTACGGCACGCCGCCGGTCGTGCGCCGGGCGGGTGGGCTGGCGGACACAGTTGAACACTTCGATCGCAGCACGGGCGAGGGCACGGGCTTCGTGTTCGAGCATTTCAGCGCGAGCGGGCTGGAGTGGGCGATCGGCGCCGCGCTCGAGATCTACTCGGACCCGAAGGCGTGGACACGCCTGGTCCGCAACGCGATGCAGAAGGACTACGGTTGGGGCGAGCCCGCACGGCGCTACGCCGAGCTGTACACCTCGATGATCCCGGCGGAGGCGGGGCGACCATGAACGTGATCTTTCTCGAGCCGTCGTTCCCCGCGAACCAGCGCGAGTTCGTGCGCGGCCTGTTCGAGGCCGGCGCGACCGTGATCGGCATCGGCGAGCGCCCCAAGGACTCGCTCGACGGCGACCTCAAGCGCTGGATGGTGCACTACGAGCAGGTGCGCTCGGTGGTCGACGAGGACGCGCTGATCGAGAAGGTGCGCTGGCTGCAGGGCAAGACCTACATCGACCGGCTCGAGGCCGTGATCGAGGCGCACGTCATGGCCGCGGCCAGGGCGCGCGAGGCGTGCGGCATCCCGGGCACGTCGGTGCACACGACCTGGCTATGCCGCGACAAACCCTCGATGAAGGAGGTGCTGCGCGCCGGCGGCATCCCGTGCGCCCAGTCCGCGGCCGCCGCCTCGCCGGAAGAGGCGCGCGCATTCGCGGCGAGCGTCGGATACCCGCTGATCCTCAAGCCGCGCGACTCGGCTGGCGCGTCGGGCACGTTCCGCGCGGCGAACGACGCCGAGCTCGAGGCCGCGATCGCCGGGTCGGGCATCGCACACGGGCGCTCGGTCGCGATGGAGGAGTTCATCGAGGGGCACGAGGGCGTGTACGACACGCTGTCGATCGACGGCCGGGTGGCGCACGAGTTCGCGCTTCACTACTACCCGAACGTGCTCGAGGCGATGCGCACGCGCTGGATCTCGCCGCAGGTCGTAGTCACGAACCGCGTCGACTCCGCCGAGAGCTACCGCGAGGTCAAGGACTTGGGCCGCCGCGTGCTGCCGCTGCTCGGCATCGGCACCTCGGCCACCCACATGGAGTGGTTCTACGGGCCGAAGGGGCTCAAGTTCTCGGAGATCGGTTGCCGCCCGCCGGGCGTCCGCACGTGGGACCTGTACTGCCACGCGAACGACATGGACCTCTACCGCGACTGGGCGTTCGCGATCACGCAGGGCCGGGTCACGCAGCGGCCGTCGCGCCGGTTCTCGGCGGGCCTGATCGCGCTCCGGCCGAGCCAGGACGGCGTGATCGCCGGCTATGAGGGCGTCGATCGCGCGCGCGAGGTGCTGGGCGACGCCCTGATCGACGCACACTTCCCGCCGCCGGGGACGCCCACGCAACCGGTCGAGGCGGGGTACATGGCGAACGCCTGGGTGCGCGCGCGCCACCCCGACTACGACGAACTGCGCCGCCTGTTCGACTTCGTGGGCGAGACCGTCAAGGTCCACGCGCAGTGAGCGGCATTCCACGAGCGCTCGCGTTCCTCGGACCGCAGCGCTTCGAGCCCACGCTCGCCAGGGCCGTGGCCGCGCTCGGGATCGAGGGGGACCTCGCGACCGTGACCGCGGGCTGGCAGGAGCGCGAGCGCGAGGTCGAGGAGCTGCACGAGCACCTGGGCGGCCGCGCGGTGAATCTCGAGCTGCACCGCCGCGGCGAAGCGGTGTTCGCCGCCGACGCCGAGTTCGCGGGCGCGTACCGCAGGCGCCAGGAACTGTTCCGCCAGATGCAGGACATCTATGCGCTCAGGCTCGACGCGGCGATGTCGCCCTGCCTGGCGCTCGCCGAGCGCCCGGGCCACGAGCGCCTGCTCGAGGAGGAGCGCGCCGCCGCGCTCGAGGGCGTGCGCGCGCTCGACGAGGCGCACGCAGGGCGCATGGCCGAGGTGCACGCCGAATTCGACGCGCGCTGGCGGCCCGCCGAACGCGACGCGCTGCGGCACGAGCGCGCGGAGATCGCGCGCCTGATCGGCGACTCCACCGCGCTCGCGATCGCCGGCGGGCACGTTGCGGTTCTGGCCAATCGCCTCAAGCTGTTCGACCTGCTCGCGCTCACCGGCGATCGTCCGGTACTCGCGTGGTCGGGCGGCGCGATGGCCTGCGCCGAGCGCGTCGTCCTGTTCCACGACCACCCCCCGCATGGCACGGGCCATGCGCAGCTGCTCGACGCGGGCCTCGGCCTCGCGGGCGGCCTCGTGTTTCTGCCGCATGCCCGCCGGCGCCTCGACCTCGGCGACACGATCAAGACCTCGCTGCTCGCGCGCCGCTTCACCGCGCTCGCCGCGGTCGTGCTCGAGGACGGCGCGTCCCTCACCTGGCGCCTGGGCGAGGGCTGGTCGGCCGACGCGGGCTGCCTCAAGCTCGGCGAGGACGGGGCGCTCACTCCGCTCACGGTCCAGGGGGTGGCCGCGTGAGCGCCCTCTACGCCGAGCCGGGGCCGGGCGCGCCGCGTCTGGCGATCCGGCGGCTGCTCGATCCCGGCCCGCCCGGCTCCGCCGAGATCGACGCGTTCCTCGCGCAGCACGCGTTCCCCCTGATCGAGGGCATGAGTGTCACGTTCGTCTGGCGAGGCGAGGCCGATGCCGTGCGGCTCAGGCACTTCATCTACGGCCTTCCAGCCAGCCAGGCGTTCGCGCGCGTCGAGGGCACCGACCTGTGGCACCTCACGCTCGAGCTCCCCGACCGCTCGCGCGTCGAGTACAAGCTCGAGATCGAACGCGCGGGCCATGGGGAATGGATCGAGGATCCGAGGAACCCGTTCCGCGCGCACGATCCCTTCGGCGCGAACTCGGTCGTGCATGCGCGCGGCTACGAGGTGCCCGCGTGGACGCGCCCCGATCCCGAGACCCGCCCCGGCACGATCGAGGACCACGTGATCAAGAGCCGCGCGCTCGGCCGCAACGCGCGCGTGGGGGTGTACCTGCCGGCGCGCTTTCGGCCCGGGCGGCGCTACCCGCTCCTGGTCGTGCACGACGGCGGCGACTACCTCGCGTACTCCGGGCTCAAGACCGTGCTCGACAACCTGATTCACCGCGTCGAGGTGGCGGACCTGATCGTCGCGCTGACCTACCCCGAGAACCGCCTGGTCGAGTACGCCGACCACGAGCCGCACGCGCGCTTCCTCACCCAGGAAGTGCTGCCCTGGCTCTCCGAGCGCTGGCCTCTGACCGATGCGCCGGCGGCGCGTTGCCTGATGGGCGCAAGCTTCGGCGCGGTGGCATCGCTCTCAACCGCATGGCGCTACCCCGAGACCTACGGGCGCCTGCTGCTGCAGTCCGGCTCGTTCGCGTTCAGCGACATCGGCCCGAACCCGCGCGGGCCTGCGTTCGCGCCGATCGTGCGCTTCATGAACGAGTTTCGCGATCGCCCCGCGCGCGTCGCCGAGCGCGTGTTCGTGAGCTGCGGCCAATACGAGTCGCTGATCTACGAGAACCGCTCGCTCGTGCCCCTGCTCCAGTCGACCGGCATGGAGGTGCGCTTCGTCGAGGCGCGCGACGGCCACAACTGGGAGAACTGGCGCGACCGCCTGCGGGCCGGGCTGTCGTGGCTGTTCCCGGGGCCGATCGGGATGATTTACGAGTAGCGGGGCTTTTGACCCGCCGCCCACCATCGGGTAGCATCCGTCCACCATGTCCAAGATCACGCGCACGATCGGCCTCTCCCTCGGTGCCGACCTGTGCTGGCCCATCTGCTACGAAGAGATCCTCAGGCGCCTCGACCCGGTGATCCCGGTCGGCAAGGACTCCGTCCGCTTTGCCGTCGAGCGCGTGACGATCGAGCCGTTCGACCTGCGCCAGCCGTGCCGCTACGACCTCGTGGTGGACCGGCTCACGCACTGGTACTCGGTCAGCCGCGAGTGGATCAAGAAGTCGATC
>JBDTYW010000092.1:0-7236 GCA_040005445.1 Candidatus Eiseniibacteriota bacterium | reverse complement strand
GCACGGCCTCGACCTTGGAGCCGGTGAACGAGCTCTTGTTCACCGGGATGAACGCGGCGATCGACGCCGCGAAGAACACCACGGCGAACGTCGCCGCCGCGATCCGGTGCCGGAGCGTCCACTGCAGGATGCAGGCGTAGCGATCGGAGATCCAGGCCGTTCCGGGCGTCTTGGCGTCCCTCGCCATCGCGGGCAGGAAGCGGCCCATCGCCAGCGGGATCGCGGTCAGCGACAGGTAGAGCGAGCACACGAGCGTGAAGATGATCGTGCGCCCGACCTCGCCGAGCCAGGTCGTGATCTCGGTCTTGCCGCCGAGCACGAGCGGCAGGAACACGATGATCCCGGTCAGCGTGGAGCAGATCACCGCGGCCTGCACTTCGCGCGAGCCGGCGAGCGCCGCATGGAGCGGGCTCTTGCCCGCCTGGCGATGCCGGTAGATCGACTCCAGGACGACCACCGCGTTGTCCACCAGCATGCCGACGGCGAGCATGAGGCCCATCATCGAGAGGATGTTGAGCGTGCGGCCCGTGAAGTACATCAGCCCTGCCGCCGCGAGCAGCGAGAACGGAATCGCGGTCGCGACCACCATCGTGGTCACCACGTTGCGCAGGAAGAACAACAGCACGAGCACCGCGAGGATGCCCCCGAGAACGCCGGACTCGAGCAGGCCGCGGATCGAGTTCGTGATCTCCTCGCCCTGGTCGGTGAACGTGAGCACGCGAATCCCCTGGAGCTCGGGGTCCTTGCCGATGTCGGCGAGCGCCTGGCGCGAGCGGCGCGCCACGTCGACCGTGTTCGAGCCCGATTCCTTGATCACGTTGAGGCCGATCGCGCGCGTCCGGTCGAGATGCCGGCCGTAGTCGAGATCGGGCTCGCGGTACGAGATCGCCGCCACATCGCGCAGGCGGAGGCCGTGCTGGTCGATCGGCAGGGTCCCGATCTCCTCGATCGAGGCGAACTGGTTGACCACGCGCAGTGGCCAGCTCTCGTCGCCGCGCCTGAGTTGCCCGGCGGCGAGGCTGCGATTCGCGGCGTCGAGCCGGGCCACGACGGCGTTGCCCTCGAGGCCGTGGCGCTGTAGCGCGTCGAGGCTGAAGTCGACCTGCACCTGGGGCGGCTCGACGCCGTAGAGCTCGACTTTCGCCACCCCGGGCACGCGCCGCAGGGGATCGGCGACGTGACGGTTGAGCAACTCGTAGGCCCGGGACAGGTCGCGGTCGGCGGCGACGCGGCACTCGAGCACGGGGATGTCGCTGGATCGGAATCCGTTGACCAGGATGAGATCCACGTCGTGGGGCAACTGGTCGCGGATGCGGTCGAGCTTCTCGCGCGCCTCGACGCGCAATGGGCCCGGGTCCTCGCCCCAGTCGAACTGCATGTTGATCGTCGACCCGGTGGCCGACGACTGCGAGCTGATGCGGCGCACGCGGCTCATGGTCGCAAGCGCCTCCTCGGCCGGGCGCGTGATCTCCTCCTCGACCTGCGTGGGCAGCGAGTTCGGGTAGGGGATCGAGATCTCGAGACCGGGGAAGTCGACGTCCGGCAGGAACGCCAGCGGAAGCCGCGGCGCCGAGATCGCCCCGAGCACGACGATGCACACCAGCACCATGCTGGCGGTCACCGGGCTGCGCAGGCTCCAGCGTGAGAGGTTCATCCCGGCATCCCGCTCAGGACCGGTCAAACGTCACATAGACGACCGGGATCACGACCAGCGTCAGCATGGTCGACACGACGAGGCCGCCGATGAGCGTGATCGCGAGCGGTGCGCGCACCTCGACGCCCTCGCCGAACCCGAGCGCCATCGGCAGCAGGCCGAGCACCGTGGTCAGCGTGGTCATGATGATCGGGCGCATGCGCACGCTGCCGGCCTCGACCAGCGCGTCGATCTTGCCGCGGCCCTGCTTGCGCAGGCGGTTCGCATAGTCCACGAGCACGATCGCGTTCTTCACCACGATCCCCGCGAGGATCACCATGCCGATCAGCACCATGACGCTGATCGACGTCCCCGTGATGCCGAGCGCAAGCGCCACGCCGACCACCGCGAGCGGGATCGAGAACATGAGCACGAACGGGTGGAGCAGCGACTCGAACTGGCTCGCCATTACGAGGTAGACGAGGAACATCGCGAGCAGGATCGCGAACCGGAGCGAATCGGTCGACTCGGCGAGCTCGCGGTTCTGGCCGGCAAGCAGGACGCGCGAGGGCAGCGGCACGTTCATGGCCTCGATCTGCGCGCGGATGTCCTTCGAGGCCGAGCCGAGGTCCCGGCCCTTGAGGTTCGCGGTCACGACCGCGGCACGCTGTTGCCCGATGCGGCGGATCTCGCTCGGGCCGCGCTCGACCAGAACGTTCGCCACGGCACCGAGGCGCACGGGCCGGCCGTCGTTGCGGCCGACCTCGAGGTCCGCGAGTTGCGCCACCTGCGAGCGCTCAGCCTCGCTGGCGCGCACCCGCACGTCCAGCTTGCGGTCGAGGTCCGTGAACTGCGTCGCCGCCTCGCCCTGGACCGCGTTGCGCACGAGTCGAGACGCCTGCGCCGGGTCGAGCCCGAGCGAGGCCAGGCGATCACGGTCGAACGCGATCTGCACCTCGGGATCGCCGGGGCGCGCCGAGGCCTCAACGTCCTGGATGCCGCGCACACCCTCGATCCGCCGCGCCAGCGTTGCCGAGAGCGTGCGCAGCGTGTCGAGGTTGTCGGCATAGAGCTCGATCTCGACCGCGTTCTTGAACTTGAGCAGCGCCGGACGCTCGAACTCGTAGTCCAGACCTGGCGTGGCCGCCATCGCGTCGCGCAGCACGCCGACGACCGTCTCCTCGCCCTTGCGGTCGGTGACCTGCTTCATGACCACCGTGAGCTGGCCGCGGTTGGGCTCGAGCGCGGACCCGGAGAACGCCGAGAGGTCGCGCTGCCCGGCGCTGGTGTAGACGAACTTCACGCGGGGATCCTGCTCGACGAGCACGCCGAGGCGGGTGAGCACCCGGTCGGTGAGCGGGAGCGCCGTGCCTTCGGGCAGGCGCACGCTGAACGTGAACTCGCCCTGGGACGGCGACGGGAACAGGTTGACGGGCAGGAGCATCCCGATCCCGATCGAGCCGAGCAGCGCCGCGGTCGACCAGGCGAGCACGCGCTTCGGGTGCGTCAGCGCCCAGCGCGCCACCCGCGGATAGAGCGCGAGGAAGCCCTCGAACGCGCGATCGAACGGGTCGAAGACGGCGTTCGCCAGGCGCCCGGTGCGGCGGCCGAGCCCGGCGAGCCCGCGCAACGCGAGGCGGGGAAGGAACACCAGCGCACCGGCGATGCGCTCGGCCAGCCGGTCGCCGCGCCGCGCGCCGCTCGGGGCTTCCGGCGGGACGGGGGCCGGGCGGTCCGTGCGGCGGTGCCCGAGCGCGGACAGCGTGGGCACGATCGTGAACGCGACCGCGAGCGACGCCAGCAGCGAGAACGACACGGTGAGCGCCTGGTCGCGGATCAGCTGACCTGCGAGCCCCTGCACGAACACGAGCGGGAAGAACACCGCAACCGTGGTGAGCGTCGAGGCGGTGACTGCCATCGCGACCATGCTCGTGCCCTTGCTCGCCGCCTCGAACGGGCCGTCGCCCGCCTCGCGGCGCTGGAAGATCGATTCCAGCACGACGATCCCGTCGTCGACCAGCATACCCACGCCGAGCGCGAGCCCGCCGAGCGACATGAGATTGAGCGAGAGCCCGAGCCGGTACATCACGATGAACGTGGCCATGACCGAGATCGGGATCGCGAGCGCGATCGTCAGCGTCGAACCCGCGTGGCGCAGGAACGCGAAGATCACGAGGATCGCGAGCAGGCCGCCGAGGATCGCCGAGGAGGTCACGTCGTCGATCGCGCTCTGGATGAACTTCGACTGGTCGGCGACGGTCACGAGCTTCATGTCCGCCGGGAGGTCGAGCTTCTTGAGCTTCGCCTTGACCGCGCGCGCGACCGTGACCGTGTTCGCGTCGCCCTCCTTGTAGACCGCGATCTCGACCGCCTCGGCGCCGCCGACGCGGGCGATCACGTCGCGGTCGCGTGCGCCCCTTCGGACCGTCGCCACGTCGGACAGCCGGACCACGCCGCCGGGACGCGACGCGAGGATGACCTGACCGATCTCATCGGGGGAGAGGAACTGATTGGTCGCGCGCACGAGGTAGGCGGACTGCCCGTCGGTGAGCGATCCGCCGGCGACATTGACGTTCTCCTCGCCCAGGCGTCGCGTCACGTCGGCGAGGGAGAGTCCGACCGACGACAGGCGACCGGCGTCGACGTCGACCTGGATCTCCTCTTCCTCGCCGCCGGCAATGCGCACGGCGGCCACGCCCGCGACGCCCTCGAGGTCGGACTTGACCGTGCGATCGGCGATGCGACGCAGGCGTTGCAGGTTGCTCCCGCCTGACAGGCGAGTGCGCAGGATCGGATCGAGCGACGGATCGAAGCGCAGGATCGCCGAGCGCCGGGCCTCGCGCGGAAGCGTCACGAGGTCGAGCTTCTCGCGCACCGCGAGCGAGGCGAGGTCCATGCGGGTGTTCGAGGCGAACTCGAGCGTGACCTCGCTCTGGCCGGGGCGCGACACCGAGTGCATGTGCACCAGGCCCGGGACGACGCCGACACCTTCCTCGACCGGCTTGGTGACGAACTGCTCGACGTCGCCCGGGGCGGCGTCCGGCAAGTCGGTGCGCACGGTGAGCGATGGGTACGAGATGTTCGGCAGCAGCTCGACGCCCAACCGCGACAGGGCGACCGCACCGAACAGGACGACTGCGAGCGTCGCCATTGCGACCGTGACCGGCCGCTTGAGGGATCCGTCGGCGATGCGCATGGGAGTCTCCTAGAACGCCACGGCCTTGATGCGCGAGCCCTGCTTGAGACCGCCCTGGCCGACCGAGACCACCCTCTGTCCCGGTGTCAGGCCGGCGAGGATCTGCGCGGTGTCGCCCGAGATCGCGCCGACCGTGACCGGCGTGCGGTTGACGGAGTCCCCGGCGGCGAGAAACACGAACGAGTCGCCGTCCTCGGTCACGACGGCCTTCTTCGGCAGCACGGTCGCGTCGGCGAACGAGCCGCTGGTCAGGCGAACGCGCGCGAAGCTGCCGGGGCGCAGCGTGCCCTTCGGGTCGACGACCTCGAGCGTGATCTTGAACGTGCCGTTGGTGTGGTCGACCACCGGATTGATGAGCGTGACGCGTGCCGGATAGGTCGTGCCCGGCAACGCGGTGACCTCGATCGTGGCGGACTGGCCGACATGGACCTGCGCCTGGTCGCGCTCCGGGAAATAGACGCGTGCGAGCAGGGGGGTGAAGTCGTCGAGCCGGAAGCACTCCTTGCCGGGCGTCACAGTCTCGCCGAGCTGGATCATGCGCGTGACCACCTTGCCGGAGAACGGCGCGACGATGCGCGTCTGCGCAAGGTCGTACCGGGCCTGCGCCAGGCCCTGTTTCGCGTTTGCGAGCTTGAGCTTGAGGTCGTCCATCGTGGCGGCGGAGCTCAGGCCACGCGTCTCGAGCGCCGCGCCGCGATCGGCATCGCGCTGCGCCTGGTCGAACGCGGCCTGGGCGCGCCCGAGCGTGATGCGCGCCTCGGAGTCGTCGAGCCGGGCCAGCGGCTGGCCGGTCCGCACGTCCTGGCCCTCCTCGACCAGCAACGCGACGACCTGGCCCTGGCGGCGGGCGACGAGGATCGCGGTGTTTGCCGCCTCGAGCACGGTCGTGGTCTCGAGGAAGGTGGAGATTGCGCCCTTGCCGACGGTCGTGAGCTCGACCGGGGCGGCCGTGGGCCCGTCATCCTTCTTGCTCTTCTTGTTATTGGCCAGTCCGTTCCGGGCGACCAGCAGGCCAGCCGCGACAATCGCCATCACGGCGAGCGCGATCACGCCGATCAGGAGAGGCCGGCGCGAATGCCGCGGCGGGACGAAGACGGGGACTTCCATGGCGAACCTCCGGGGGTGCCGCATTCAATCGGGTGTTCGGGGTGCGCGGCGCCCGGGAGGAGGCGCCTGTGGCCGGCGACGGGGCCTCTACGACGGGTCGACATGATAGGTTTCCGTCATGCCCGAAATGCCGGACGTGACGATCTACGTCGAGCACCTGGGACGCCGGCTGGTGGGCGCGCGCGTCGAGTCGGTGGTGGTGCGCGGGCCGAACCTGCTGCGGACGGCCGAGCCCCCGCTGGCCGACACGACCGACCGGCGCGTGCTCGCGGTCACGCGGATGGGCAAGCGCATCGTGGTCGCCCTGGACGGCGAGCGCCGGCTTGTGCTCCACCTCATGATCGCGGGCCGACTGCACTGGACCGACGCGGGCACGGTTCCGCGATCACCGGGGAAGACGCTCCAGGCGCTGTTCCGTTTTTCCACCGGGACTCTCACCCTGACCGAGGCCGGGAGCAAGAAACGCGCGTCGCTCCATTACACGTCAGGGGGCGCCGCGCTCGGGGCGCTCGATCCGGGTGGGCTCGAACCGCTCGAGGCCTCGCCGGCTGCGTTCGGGGAGCGCCTCGGATCCGCGAACCACACGCTCAAGCGCGCGCTATCGAACCCGCGGCTGTTCTCGGGAATCGGCAACGCCTACTCCGACGAGATCCTGCATCGCGCGCGGCTCTCGCCCCTGCGCCTGACGCGGCAACTCCGCGCCGACGAAGTCGCCCGGCTGCACGAGGCCGTCCGGGTCGTGTTGACGGAATGGACGGATCGCTTGCGGGACGAGGCCGGGGAGCGCTTCCCGGAGAAGGTTACGGCGTTTCGCCCTGGCATGGCGGTGCACGGGCGGTTCGGCATGCCGTGTCCGGTGTGCGCGACGCCCGTCCAGCGCATCGCCTACGCCGAGAACGAGGTCAACTATTGCCCGCGCTGCCAGACCGAGGGGCGGCTGCTGGCGGACCGCTCGCTCTCGCGGCTCCTGCGAGACGACTGGCCGCGGACGATCGAGGAGTGGGAGGAGGGCCATCTCCGTCGCGGCCGGCCCGGGCCCGGGAGGGCCGGGGATCGCTCTTGACTCGGCGCGGCGCTTGCCGCATGCTCCGCCGGTCATGAGCCCTCTCCTTCGCCACCACCACGCGCATCATGTGCACGGCCCCACGGGTCGCGGCGCGTGCGCTTGGGCGGAGGTGAGTCTCTCGTAGCTCCGAAACCAGACGCGGTTCCGACGGCCCGTTCGCTCCACGAACGGGCCGTTTTTCTGTACGCCCAGCATGGGCGCTGACTTGGAGGTGGAAGTCCTCCGGGAACTTGG
>JBDTYW010000091.1:0-7256 GCA_040005445.1 Candidatus Eiseniibacteriota bacterium | reverse complement strand
TCGAGAAGATGCCGCCGCGCGCGCGCTCGATGCAGCGCCAGATCGAGCGGCTCGGGCTGCGCACGATCGGCGTCGAGGTCGGCGACGGCGCGGAGACGAACCTGCTCGCGCTCGGCAAGGGCGGGCTGTACGACCGGGCGATCGTGGATGCGCCGTGCTCCAGCCTGGGAGTCCTCGCGCGCCGCGCCGACGCGCGCTGGCGCAAGGAGGCCGAGGGCTTCGCCGATCTGGTCGACCTGCAGGGGCGGTTGCTGCGCGCGGCCGCGCGCGTGGTGAAACCGGGCGGCATTCTGGTCTACAGTGTGTGCTCGTTCGAGCCGGAGGAGACCGACGAGGTCATCGCCTCGTTCCTCGCCGGCCACCCGGAGTGGAAGAAGGAAGACGCCGCCGGGTTTGTCCCGGACGCGCTGGTCGAGGAGGGGGGATCGATGCGCATCCTGCCGCACCGCCACGGGACCGACGGCGCGTTCGCCGTGCGCCTCGTGAACGAGGCCGCCGCGTCGTGACCGACGACCAACCCGTGCGCCGCCGGGCCGGTCGCGCGCTGATGAAGTCGATCGGCGCGCTGCTCGGCACGGTGGTGATTGCCGGGATCGCGTTCGTCACCGGGCTCGTGCTGTTCGACGAGGTGGTGATGCCGCGATTCGTGCGCTCGGGCGGGGATCTCGCAGTCCCGGATCTCTCGAACCTCAACCGCGACCAGGCCGAGAAGCTGCTCGCGGAGGCGGGCCTGACGCTCTCGGTCTCCTCCGAGCGCTTCGACCCGGCGATTCCCCGCGGCTTCGTGATCGCGCAGGATCCCGAGGCAGGACGCCACGTCAAGGCCGGGCGCCGCGTGTCGGTCGCGCTCAGCCTCGGGGAGGAGTACGCGAACATCCCCGAGCTGTTCGGCGAGTCGCTGCGCAGCGCCCGCCTCCTGATCGAGCGCACGGGCCTGAGGGCCGGTGCGCTCGGGCGGGTGGTCACCTCCGAGGTGGGCCCCGGCCTCGTGGTTGCGACCGAGCCGCCGCTCGGCGCCGTGGTCGCGCGCGGATCGTCCGTCAACCTGCTGCTGTGCATCGCGTCCGAGCCCGAGGCCTACGTCATGCCCGACCTCGTCGGCCGCGACGCGCAGGCCGCGCAGCGCGATCTCGAGGCGCTCGGGTTTCGCGTTCAGGCCACCGGGCCGGGCTCGAACTTCGCGCGCATCGAGACCCAGACGCCCGCGCCCGGTGCGCGCGTGTTGCGCGGACAGACCATCACGCTCGGCGTGGCCGGCCGGCTCATCCAGTAGGTCTCCCGCGGGGAACGCGCGATGATCGTCTCACCCTCCATCCTGAGCGCCGACTGGACCCGCCTCGACGACGCCGTGCGCGTCGCCGAGTCGGGCGCCGACTGGCTGCACTGCGACGTGATGGACGGGCACTTCGTGCCCAACCTCACGTTCGGCGCGCCCATGGTCGCCGCGCTCCGCCGCATGACGCGGTTGCCGCTCGACGTCCACCTGATGATCGACGACCCGCTGCGCTACGTGCCCGCGTTCGTCGAAGCCGGCGCGGCGTACCTGACGCTGCACGTCGAGGCGCCCGGCGTGGCCGGGCCGGGCTGGGCCGCGCCGGTGGCGTCGCACGGCGAGGGCGGCGCGGCCTCCGTAGCCTCGTCGTCGCCCGCAGCGCACGCGATCGACCTCGCCCAGCTCCGCCGCACGCTCGCCTCCGTGCGCGCGCGCGGAGTCAAGGTCGGCCTCGCTGCGCGGCCGGACACGGCGTACGACGAACTCGAGCCCGTCGGCGCCGAGCTCGACCTGTTGCTCGTGATGACGGTCTACCCGGGGTTCAGCGGACAGGCGTTCCTGCCGGCGCCCATCACGACGATCCGCCGCGCGGCCGAGTACCGGCGCACGCGCAGCGCGGCATTCCTGATCGAGGTGGACGGCGGAGTCGAAGCAGAGGACACGGGGCCGCGCGTGGCCGAAGCCGGCGCGGACGCGGTGGTCGCGGGGCACGGCATCTATCGCCAGGCCGACCCGGTGGCGGCGGTGCGCGCGCTCAAGGCGCTCGGCGCGCCGGCGGGGGCGGGGTGAGCAACGCGCCGTCGCGCCCGGGGCTGAGGCCGCCGACGCGCCCGGCGTGGCATGGTCCGCCCGACGCCCTGCGAGTGGTCTGGACGCGGCCGCGCGCCACCGTGCGCTGGATCCTCGACCACGGGGACCTGCGGCTCTCGATCCTTCTGATCTGCGCGGTCGCCGCGACCGCGGTGGTCGCCGACGGGGCGCTTCCCGGGCGCGCTTCCTCGCTCGGCGTGTGGGCCTGGGTTGTCGCGATGTCGGTGGGCATGCTGATCGCGCTCGGCGCCTGGGCGATGGCCGCCCTTGCGCTGCTTTACATCGGCCGCGCGCTCGGCGGCGTGGGCCGCTGGCGCGAACTGCTGGTGGCGATCGCCTGGGGCCAGGCACCGGCCGCCGCGGGCATGCCGTTCGCGCTGCTCAAGGCCTGGTCTCAGTCGCTCGATCGCCCCGATTCCGAGCTGCTCGCGGCGCTCTGCCTGTTCCTGCTCTGGGGCTGGTCGCTGGTCATCACCACGCTCGCGGTCGCCGAGGCGCATCGCTTCTCGTTCGCGCGCGCAGTGGTGTGCGCGTTCGCGCTGCTCGGGCTCTATGTCGCGCTGGGCGCGGGGCTGCACGCCGCGTTCGGGCTCGACCTCGGCGTGTGACGCGCCCGGACGAGGCCGCGCTCGCGCGCCTCGAATCCCGCATCATCCGTTGCCGCAAGTGCCCGCGCCTGGTGGAGTGGCGCGAGCAGGTAGCGCGCGTCAAGCGCCGCGCGTTCCTCGCCGAGGAGTACTGGGGCCGCCCGGTGCCGGCGTTCGGCGCGGCATCGGCCCGGCTGGTCGTGGTCGGGCTCGCCCCGGCGGCGCACGGCGGCAACCGCAGCGGCCGCATGTTCACGGGCGATCGCTCGGGCGACTGGCTCTATGCCGCGCTCCACGCCCAGGGCTTCGCGAACCAGGCCGAGTCGCGCAGGCGCGGCGACGGCCTCGCGCTGCGCGATGCTTTCATCACCGCGGGCGCACGCTGCGCGCCTCCCGACAACAAGCCGACGCGCGAGGAATTCTCGAATTGCCGACCGTGGTTCGTCGACGAGCTGGCGCTGCTCGCGCGCATGCGGGTCGTGGTCGCGCTCGGCGGACTGGCGTGGGGGGAGTTCCTGCTGGCGTGGCGCGCGCAGGGCGGGAGCGTGCCTTCGCCCAGGCCGCGATTCGCGCACGGCGCCGGGGTGGCGCTCGAGCGGGATTCTGGCGACGCGATCACGCTCCTCGGCAGCTACCATCCGAGCCAGCAGAACACGAGCACCGGCCGGCTCACGCGCCCGATGCTGGAGGGCGTGTTCGCCCGCGCCCGCGGGCTACTCGGCGCGGCCCCGGCCGGCGGCTAGCTGCGCGCCGCGGCGACGAACGCGCGCACGCGCTCGATGTCGACCGGGCGCTCGACGCGCCCGTCGCGCTTGATCCAGGTGCCGACGATGATGCCGTGGCAGGCCGCGAGCGTGGCGCGCGCGGTCTCGAGCGTCGTGCCCGATCCGACATAGACCGGCGCCTCGGGGACCGCGCGGCGCACGGTCTCGAGGTCCCCGAGCGAGGTGCCCTTGCCGGTGCCCGCGCCCGAGACGATCAGCGCGTCGGCGTGCCCTCGCCGAAACGTGTCCTCGGCCATCTGCGGCAGCAGGGCCTCGCGCGTCCCGGCGAGCGGCGTCGCGTGCTTGACCAGCACGTCGGCCCAGATCGCGATGTCCTCGGCTCCGAGGCGGCGGCGCTCGGCGAGCGTCCACGCGGCTCGGCCCTCGATCACGCCCTGGTCGGTGACCATCGCGCCGGCATGCACGTTGACGCGCACGAACGACAGTCCGCAGGCGGCCGCGACCGCGAGCGCCGACTCGACGTCGTTGCGCAGCACGTTCGCCCCGAGCGTGAACTTCGTGGCGCGCCGGATCTCGCCGCAGGCCTGGGCGAGCGCCGCGACCACCGACGCGGGCACGCGGCTCTTGTGGAACGGGGCATCGCCGAAGTTCTCGACGATCGCGCCGTCGAGGCCGCCCGCCTCGAGCGCCGCGGCGTCCGCGAGGGCGCCGTCGAGCACGGCGCGCATCGCGTCGGCGGCGCGCGCCGGGGCGCCCGCGGTTCCGGGCAGCGGCGCCAGGTGGACGACGCCAATCAGCCGGCGCGGGTGGTAGACGGGACTGCTCTCGCTGGGTGCGGTCATGGGGTCTCCGGATCGGGGTTGTTGCGGGCCCGAGGAGGTTACCACGGGGCGGTTGTCCCCCCCGCGCCCCTGTGCTATTTTCCCGAGGGTCTTTGCCAGCCGTCTGGAGCCGGGCTCCGGCGGCTTTCGTTTCCCCGGCATCCACACGTCACTCCCGTCGAAAGGCAGTCGGCCTCCCCGTGTTCGATTCCCTCACCCGCCGGCTCGAAGGCATCCTCAAGAACCTTCGCGGCCAGGGCAAACTCACCCCCGAGAACATCAAGGAAGGGCTGCGCGAGATCCGCCGCGCGCTGCTCGAAGCCGACGTGTCCCTGGTGGTGGTGAAGGATTTCATCGCGAAGGTCGAGGAGCGCGCCACCGGCCGCGAGGTGATCGAGGGCGTCGACCCCTCGGCGATGATCGTGCAGGTCGTGTACGAGGAGCTGACGCAGATCCTGGGGGGAGCGAACGCCCCGCTCATGGTGGCGGGCAAGCCGCCGACCGTGATCCTGCTGGTGGGCCTCCAGGGCTCGGGCAAGACCACGTTCGCGGCGAAGCTGGCGCGCCACCTCAAGGACAAGAAGCTGCGCACGCTGCTGGCCTCGGCCGACATCCATCGCCCGGCCGCGATCGAGCAGCTCCAGGTGCTGGCGAAGGCGAACGATCTCGGCTTCCTGCCGACCGACGTCGCGCAGGCGCCGGCGGACATCGCGAAGAACGCGCTGCGCGCGGCGATCGACCGCGGGTTCGACTACCTCGTGTTCGACACCGCGGGGCGGGTCACCATCGACGAGGCCATGATGGCCGAGGCGAAGGCGATCCAGGTGGCGCTCAAGGCGCACCAGGTGTTGCTCGTCGTCGACGGGATGACCGGGCAGGACGCGGTCGAGACCGGCGAACGCTTTCACCGGGAGCTCGGCGTCGACGGCGTCGTGCTCACCAAGATGGACGGCGACGCGCGTGGCGGCGCGGCGCTCTCGCTGCGCCACGTCACCGGGCGCCCGATCCTGTTCCTCTCGACGGGGGAGAAGATCGACGCGCTCGAGGCGTTCCACCCGGAACGGCTCGCGCAACGCATCCTCGGCATGGGCGACGTGCTCACGCTGGTCGAGAAGGCGCAGGGCAAGATCGATCTCGAGAAGGCGCTCGAGCTCGAGAACCGCCTCAAGAAGAGCGACCTCACGCTCGACGACTTCCTGTCGCAACTGAGGGAGATGAAGAAACTCGGCTCGCTCGGCGACATCCTCGGCCTGCTGCCCGGGGGCCACAAGATCGACTCGAAGATGACCGACGAGGGCGAGAGGGAACTCAAGCGCGTGGAGGCGATCATCCTCTCGATGACGCCGAAGGAGCGCGCGAAGCCCGCCCTGCTCGACGGGTCGCGCAAGCGACGCATCGCCGCGGGAAGCGGGACGCAGGTGCAGAACGTGAACAAGCTGTTGCGCGACTTCGAGCAGGTTCGCACCCTCGCGAAGCGGATGAAGGGCCCGAAGAAGAAGGTGCCGTTCGCTCCGCCCGGCATGCGTGGCATGGGAGGGTTTCGCTTCGGGGGGTGACCCCCAGGGAGGATTCGTTTCATGGCTGTCGTGATTCGTCTGCGCCGCATGGGCGCCAAGAAGGACCCCAAGTTCCGCATCGTGGTCGCGGAGTCGAAGTCGCCGCGTGACGGCCGCTTCGTCGACGAGCTCGGCTCGTACAACGCGCAGCCGAAGGAAGCCGAACTGCGTGTTGACGCCGAGCGCGCGAAGTACTGGCTGTCCGTCGGTGCGACGCCGTCCGACCAGGTGAGGTCGCTGTTCAAGAAGGCCGGCATCGCGATGCCCGTGCGCCAGACCAAGCCCAAGAAGAAGGTCGTCGGCGCGACCAAGGCCGCGGCCGCGAAGAAGGCGCCGCGCAAGGCCGCGCTGGCGAAGAAGGCCCGCGTCGCCGCCAAGCTCACCGCGCCCAAGAAGAAGCCGAGCGCCAAGAAGGCCGCCGAGAAGAAGGCCGCCAAGAAGTAGGGCGCGAGGCTGGAAGGAAGACCTCGTTCGGCGTTCCTCGTGCGGGGAACGCCGTTCGTGTCCACGAGCGAACCACGGGGGGAGGCGGCGTGAGCAAGAAAGAGGCGCATCTTCGCATCGGCAGCCGCGGGAGCGCGCTCGCGCTCGCCCAGAGCGAACTCGTGAAGAGCCGCCTGATGGCCGCGCATTCGGGCCTCGAGGTCGAGATCATCCGCATCTCCACACTCGGCGACCGCGACCTCGATCGGCCGCTCAACCAGCTCGGCGGCAAGGGCATGTTCACGAAGGAGCTCGACGAGGCGCTGCTCGCGGCGACGATCGACTGCGCCGTGCACTCGCTCAAGGACGTGCCGACCGAGTTGCCTGCGGGCCTCGTGCTCGGCGCGATCGGCCACCGCGCGACGCCGTTCGACGTGCTCCTGACGAACGACGGTTCGATCCTCGACGAGCTGCCCGACGGAGCAAAGATCGGCACCTCGAGCCTGAGGCGCAAGGCGCAGCTCCTGCTCTACCGGGACGACCTCGAAGTGGTCGACATCCGCGGCAACGTCGACACGCGCCTCAAGAAGCTCGACGCCGGCCAGGTCGACGCGCTGGTGCTCGCCGCCGCCGGTCTCGAGCGGCTCGGCCTGCAGGACCGCGTGAGCGAGATCCTGACGCAGGACGTGATGGTCCCCGCGCCGGGGCAGGGCCTGCTCGCGATCGCGATGCGCGAAGGCGACGCCAGGACTCAGCGCGCGATCGACGTGTTCGACGATCCGAACGCGCGCGCAGCCGGCACGTGCGAGCGCGGATTCCTCGCGGCGCTCGGCGGCGGCTGCCAGTCGCCCGCGGGCGCGCTCGCCGAGGTCATCGGCGGCGAGATCGTGATCTCGGGCATCATCGTCAGTCCCGACGGCATCGACGTGTACCGGGGCGATCACCAGGGCAAGAAGTCCCAGGCTGCCGCGATCGGCAAACGACTCGCGATCGACCTGCTCGACCAGGGCGGCGACCGCGTGGTGCGCCGCGCGCGGGCGTTGTTCGACTCGTGATCGCGG
>JBDTYW010000090.1:0-7261 GCA_040005445.1 Candidatus Eiseniibacteriota bacterium | reverse complement strand
CGGGCCTTCGGGCCCGCCCCGACTCGTAGCCGCTGGAACCGAAGGGCGCTCCCACCGGGGGCGCCCTTCTTCATGTACGCCCAGCACGAGCGCTGACTTGGAGGCGAGAGTCCTCCCGGAATCTGGTCACAAGGACCCAAGGGAACCGCAAGGGCGCAACCGCGAGGGCGCGGCCGAAGGGAGCGAGGAATGACCCGACGGGCCGACGGACAGAAAGCGGATGTGAGGCGGCGCCGTGCATGGCGCGCGGGCACGTGACCGCGAAGCTCTCGTGACCGACGCGCGGCGACGTAAATCCGGCGGTGGTGTCGGGAAGGCCAGCGTTCCTGGGCCAGCGCAGCGGCGAAGCCCCGACGACGCCTCAGCTCGAGTTCGCGGCCTGAAAATGCCGAAGGCGCCCTCCCGGAAGAAGGGCGCCCTCGGCGTCCTGTCCAATCTTCAGCGTACAACCTTCGAGGCTAGTCCTCGATGCGCACGAACTTCCGCACGGCCACCCGGTCGTTGACCGTGAGCCGCGCGAAGTAGACGCCCGGAGCCGCCTTCGTGCCGTCGATCGCGAGGCCGTTCCACGACAGGCGTTGCACCTCGAGCGATTGCGCCACGGGAAGGCTGGCCACGAGCCGGCCGCGCACATCGACCAGGTCGAGGGCGAGGCGGTTCTGGACGTGGGCCAGGTCCTCGGCCGGGATCGAGAACTGGAAGAGCGAGCGTGCGCTCGAGGGATTCGGGAACGGCGCGGCGAAAGCGAAGCGTTCGATCGCGGCCGCATCGACGCCGGTGGCGCCGCCGGAGATGAGATCGAGCTTGCCCCAGCCGTAGCTGACGTTGGGCACCGAGCCGGTGAACGAGTCGGTCCGGGCCTGGCGCTGAAGTGCCAGGCGGGCCTTCGAAGGCGTGAGATTCGGATCGGTCTGCAGCATGAGCGCGAGCGCGCCGGTGACGTGGGCGGCCGCGGCGCTCGTGCCGTAGCGAATGCGGTGAACCTGGTCGGGCATCATCCACGTGGTGCTGGTGTAGGGCGCGACCGTGGAGGAGAGCGCGGCCGAGACGCCGTAGCCCGGGGCGACGACGTCGGGGCGCTGCAGGCCGTCGCGGCGCGGACCCTGCGACGAGAAGTTCGCGATCTGGCCGACGATCGGGTTGCCCGAGTACAGCGACGTCCCACCGGTTCCGTTCGTCCAACGAACCTTCGTGGAGTAGGCGCCGGCTGCGATCACCGAGTCCGCGGTCGAGGGGGACGTGAGCGTGCGCGTCTGGTCGAGCGCGGTGCCGGTGAACGAGGGCGAAGTCGTCGTGCCGAGTCTCCAGGTGGCGACCCAGAAGTCGATGACGCCCGTGCTGCTGCCGGACTTGCGGGTCACGGTGATCGTCCAGGTGCCGGCCTTGGGCACGTTCGGATCGAGCTCGCGAACGTAGGCGAGGATGCGCTTCGCCTTCGGGGTGACCTGGATGTCGTTCTCGAGAATGATGCGGCCGTCTGTCGTCGACTGGTCGATTGAGCCGCCGGTCGAGATCACCGACGTCGTGATTCCGGTCGGGGACGTGAGCTTGACGTCGAAGATGCCGCCGAGATCATGCCAGCCCTCGATCCCCACGTACTCGACGTCGAGCGGCGACGGGGTGTAGGTCGGGATCACGAATTGCACCGACGCCGACTGGTTGGTCGATGTGATGTTGCAGCGCCCGTGCACGGGGATGTTGCCGTAGTTGCCGACCGAGGCCGACACCAGCTTGCCCGGGCCCGTGAGCGCCGAAATCCCGGCGTCGAGCGAGCTGCTGCCGTCGCGCGGGCCGTAACCCGAGCTCCAGCTCATGTTGATGACCGCCTTCTTGCCCATCTGCGCGGCCTTCTGGAAGATCCAGTTCACGGCATCGACGAGGGCGGATTCGATGGGCGTGATCTGGACGATCACCAGGTCGGCTTCCGGCGCGACGCCGACGTACTGGTAGGCGGGCTGCGCATTGCCGGTCGCGCGGCCGTTGCCTGCCGCGATGCCGGTGACGTGCGTTCCGTGGCCGTCGCTGTCGTTGATTACCGCGGTCCCGGCATCGATATCGGCAGAAGTGAACTCGGCGCCGTAGGTGAAGCCGGGGGGCTTGTTGCCGAGCGCGCTCTGGTTCCAGGCGTACTTGACGCGGGTCTTGTTCTGCACGTCACGGAAGTCGGGGTGGGTGGTGTCGAGCCCGGTGTCGATGATGCCCACGACCACGCCCTTGCCGGACGAGCCTGTGAACACCGGCGGCTTCGCGCCCCAAACCGCATCGGCATCGATCTCGAGCGTGCTGACGTCCAGCATGGGGTATACGGGGGCGGCCGCCGAGACGCGCGTCAGCCCCGGCGCGGTCAGCAGCGTCGGGATGAGCCCGAGCGGCGCGCGCGCGGTGGTCATGCCGCCGGCCTGGGTGTTGACCTCGACGCCGAGCGCCTCGAGGGCCGCGCGGTCGACGGGACCCTCGAGGAACAAGTCGATCGGGCTGTCGGGCAGCGCGTTGACGTAGTTCGCGGAGAGCGGCTCGGGTGCGGTGACCTCCTCGGTCGTCGAGCGCGCCGCCAACGCCGCCATGGTCAGGCCGCGCACGGAGTTCGCATCCGCCTGCTCGAGGATCGCCTTGAGGAAGCTGTCCACGCGAACGTCGTGAGCGGCGTCGAGGAGGGTGCCCGTGCCGGTCGCAGCCTTCGCATCGAATGCGAAGAGGGTGATCGCGGCGACGGCGGCGACCATGACCCAGGTGCGAGAGCAGAGCCTCGGCATGACGGTGCAGAGCGGGGGAACTCGCTTCGACATCGGCGACTCCACTGGGGTGCGGGTTGCAGTTTGCGAGGGCGATTCGAGCATGGTGCAACAGGCGCCCACACGACGGTACGATGCGCTCAACAGCGAGCGCCGTGCCAACCGCTCCGACTTTCAAAATGCCTTTCAAATCCGCTCAAAATGCGGCTGGAACCCGTCCGGGTCGATCCCCCGTCACGCGCGGGATTGCAGGTTGACCGTGCACGAATTTCAGAATGCATGCTAGCGGACCCCGAGGATCGGGCTCGGCTCTTGTGAACTTCGAGCTCAGGGGCGTACGCTCGGTGGGACATGCGCGGCGCAACAATATCCACGGAGGAAAATAATCGTGGATGCCGGACTGCGCGTGTTCCCCCGTGCCCCCGCCGCAGGATTTTGCGACACTCCCCGGAGAAGTGTTTCGGAACGCGCCCCCGCGGAGGACACGAACTCGACCATGCATAATTGTAGAGGGGAAACCACCGGGGCGGGAAGAATGTTCATGGGGCTCGGGGCCTTGGTCTCGCTCTGGGTCGGAATCGCGGGGGTGGTCGGGGCCCAGGTTCCCTCCCGGCCTCGGACCGATCCGCCGGCCGTCCTGGTACGCCTCCGGCCGACAGTGGCGCCGCCCCGGGGGGCCGTGGGCCTCGGTCAGGCTTGGGTGCCCGGCCAGGCGGCCCGGACCGGCCCGCGCGACCTCGGCCTCGGGGCCACCCCGGAGCTGGCCGCCCGGGCCCTCCAGGCTGGCGTCCAGGGCGTCGAGGCGCCGTTCCGCGATCTCGACCTGCGGGAGGACCCCATGGCCCCGGACGCGCCGGAGGCACGCCTGGCGCGGACCTGGCGGCTGGTCCTGGCGCCCGGGGCCGATCCCCGGGCCGCCGCCCGGGCCCTGGCCGGGGCGGCCGAAGTCGAGCTGGCCGAGCCGGACGCAGTCTACCACCTGGCCTGGACCGGGCCGGTGTTCCTGCCCGACGACCCCCTGTTCGCCGACGGGACCCAGTGGGGCCTGGCGAACAGCGGCGCCGGGCCCTACGGCGGCGTGTCGGGCGTCGATGTCCGGGCACCCCTGGGCTGGGCGATCACCAGCGGGTCGAGCGCCACGATCCTCGGGATTGTCGACACCGGCTTCGATCTTCACCACCCCGAGCTCAACCGCGATCTGGCGGACGGCAGCCCGCGCGTTATCGCGCGCTACAACTCGAGCATCGAGAGCGACTACGGCACTCCCGACGACTCGGTGGGCCACGGCACGATCGTCGCGGGCGTGGCGCTGGCGCTCACCAACAATGGCCCTCTGCTCGGCGGCAGCGGGGTCGCCGGCATGTGTGGCGGCTCGGGAGGGGATTCGGTCGGCTGCCGCGTGGTCGAGGTCAAGGCCACGCCCACCAGCCACACCGACGTGCTGTCGAGCGAGCTGGTCAAGGGCATCATCTTCGCCGCAAACTCCGGGGCCCGCGCGATCAACCTCTCCTTCGGGGGCGACGAGGACAACGACAACGTGCGCGAGGCGATCGCCACCGCCGCGACCCGCGGGGCGGTCGTGATCTGCGGCGCGGGCAACGGACAGGACGAGCGCCCGCAGTACCCGGGCTACTACGCGCGCTACGGGCTCGGCGTGTCGGTGGCCGCGATCCGGTCCGACGGCACGCTGGCGCGCTTTTCCTCGCGCGGACCCCAGATCGACGTCGCCGCGCCGGGCGAGGACATCATGTCGACCTATCTCACCTACGAGAATGCCTACGCGAGCCCGCTGCGCAACTTCGCGGCTTCGTCGGGAACGTCGTTCGCCGCGCCGTTCGTGACCGGGCTGGCCGGGCTGGCGTACACGATCCAGCCGGACATGCGGAACAACGAATTCCAGGAGATGCTCCGCCGGACCGCGCGCGACGTGGGCGAGCCGGGCCGCGACGACACCTACGGTTGGGGCATTCCCGATGCCCAGGCGCTGCTGAGTGCCCTCCTGCCCCCACGCGGCTTCGTGCGCGGGCTCGTGCGCGCCCAGACGTGGTCGCTCGTCGGAAGCGACAGCGTGACGTTGTCCCGCACCAAGCTCAACGACCAGCGCGGGTGCCCGATCGACGGACGCTACCTGGCGGAACGCTGGGAGGTGCGGGCCCACGTCGATCTCCCGCCGGGCCGCCTGCTGGAAACTCCCGAGGTGATCGTGCGCAAGAAGCTACCGAACCCCGCCCTGCCGGGCACGAACGGCTGGGACGCCGGGCCCCTGCTCGAGTACAACGTGGGCTGGGGCGAGCTGGTGCCCGGCAGCGCGAGCGCGTCCGGGTTCGACGTGCGCTCGTACGTCTACCGGATCGCCTCGCCGACGCAGAATGTCTGTGGCGCAGTGAACATCGATTTCGTCCCCGCGCGTCCGGCCGACGTGTTCTTCGACTGGAGCGCGTTCGGCCGCCTCGACCTCCCGCCGACGTGGACCGTGGATGCGCCGCGGGACAGCGCGGTCCTCGACGTCGATGCTCCGACGACGCTCGCGTTCCACGCCACGGACACGGACACGGTGAGCGCGATCCAGATCGCGTACTCGAGCGACGGCGGGGCATCGTGGATCACGGCGGCGAACCTACCCGGGACGGCCACGACCTACCGGTTCCAGTCGCCCTGCACCCGGCCGGGCGAGGACCATCGCCTGCGCTTTCGCGCGCTCGATACGCACGGCGGCTGGTCGGACCAGTCCGACCTGATCCGGCGCTACTTCCCGAGTCGGCTGTGTCTCCCCGGGGAGGACCCGGACGCGCCGGCGTCGTTCGCATTCCTGCCGGTGACGCCGAATCCGTCCGCGGGCGGACCGGCCTCGTTTCACTTCTCCCTTCCGGAGAGTGCGCCCGGCGGGGCCGGGCCGCGGCTTCGGATCTTCGACCTGCGCGGGCGCCTCGTCCGCGAGATCGATCTCGCGGGTTCGTCGGTCGGACCGGTGGGCGCCGCGTGGGACGGTGTCGATCGCTCCGGCCGTACCGCCCCGGCCGGGATGTACGTGGCCCGGCTGGATGCCGGCGGACGCTCCGCGACGCGGCGCTTCGTGCGACTGGCGACCGGCGCCCGCTGACCGCCCCCGCCGCAATGCGACGGCCCCGGGGAGCGATCCCCGGGGCCGTTTGCGTTTCCGATGGCGGCGTGACCCTAGACCAGCGGCTCGTTCCAGCCCTCGAGGTAGTCGCGCACGTCGTTCATGAAGTGATCCGCGCTCGCGCCGTCCACCACGCGGTGATCGTAGGCCACGGAGATCAGGCAGATCGAGCGGATCGCGATCTTGTCGCCCTCGTCGTCGGTGAGCACGACCGGGCGCTTGACGATGCCGCCCACGTCGAGGATCGCCACCTGCGGCTGGTTGATCACCGGGCAGCCGAAGAGCGACCCGAACCCGCCCGGGTTTGTGATCGTGAACGTGCCGCCCTGCACGTCATCGGGCGAGAGCTGCTTGCTGCGGGCGCGCGCGGCGAGGTCGGCCAGGCTGCGGGCGAGGCCCAGGAATGACTTCTCCTCGGCCTGCTTGACCACGGGCACGATCAGCCCCGGATTGAGGTCGACCGCGATGCCGACGTTGCTCGACGCGTGGTAGATGATTTCGTTGCCGCGCACCGACGAGTTGAGCACCGGGTTCTTGCGCAGCGCATGCACGGTCGCGCGCAGGATGAACGGCATGAACGTGAGCTTGACGCCCGCGGCCTGCTCGAACGCGACCTTTTCCTTCGCGCGAATCGCGGCGATGCGCGTCAGGTCGAACTCGAACACCGTGTAGACGTGCGGCGAGGTGTGCTTCGAGAAGACCATGTGATTGGCGATGATCGAGCGCATCTTGCTCATGGGCTCGACGCGGTCGCCCGGCATGACCTGCGCCAGCCACGAGGGTGACGGCGCGGGCAGGCCGAATCCGGCCGCCGCGGCCGGCGCGCCGGGCGCGGTCGAGCCGCCGCGCTTGCGGTCCTCGAGATAGCGTGCGACGTCGAGGCGCGTGACGCCGCCGCCGGCGCCCGTGCCGGGCACCGTGTGCAGGTCGACGTTCTCGACGCGCGCCATGGTCTTGACCAGCGGCGAGGTGAGCACGCGGCCCGTGGTCGGGTGGAGCAGCGCCGGTCCGCTCGCCGCGGCCGCCGGTCCGTTCCCGCCGCCCGCTTTCGCCGGGGCGGCGCTCGCGGCCGGGCGCAGGGACGCGGGCATGACGATCTCCTTCACGTCGAGGCCGAGCGGGCTGGTGTCGCGCGGCAGGCTCGACGGCGCCTCCGCGGGAGACGGCGGCGCGGGCGCGACGACCGGAGTCTCTGCCGGCACGTCTGCGGGCGTGGGCGACGCGGCCCCGGAGGGCGAGGCGTCGATCACCGCGACCACGGTGTTGATGTTCACCGTCGTGCCCTCGGGCACCTTGATCGCGGTGAGATAGCCCCCCGCCGGCGCCGGGATGACCGAGTCGACCTTGTCGGTCGAAATCTCGAACAGGGGCTCGTCGCGCTCGATCTTGTCGCCCACCTGCTTCAACC
>JBDTYW010000089.1:0-7273 GCA_040005445.1 Candidatus Eiseniibacteriota bacterium | reverse complement strand
GCGCACGAACGCATGGCCGGCCCAGGCCGCGCGCGCCGTGAGCTTGTCACGGAAACCCTCGCTGCCGTAGACGCTGCCGGTCTGGCGATTGTCCACGCGCTCGAGGCGTCCGCCGCCCGAGAGCGGGCCGGTCCAATCCGCGCTCGCGCTGCGGCGCCGCGCGAAGAAGCCGCTGTCCGCCGCCAGCTCGGCGTACTCGGCGCGGAGCGCGAGCGCGGTCTCGGGTTTCCACGTCAGCGCGAGCGCGCGGCGATCCTGCGCGCGCAGCGTGCGGTTCGCGTCGACGCCCCATTCCTCGCTGTAGTACGCGGGGTCGAGTCGCCCGGGCGAGCGGTAGCGGTCGTCGAAGCGCCTCATCTCCCCCGTCAGCCCGAGCCGCCCGAGGCCGGTCCCGAGCGCGCGCAACGGCCCCTCGAGCGTGAGCCCGAGCAGCGCTGCGCCGCCGTTGCGCGCCCCGTCGCCCACGCTCGAGAACGTGTTCCCGTCGTAGCGTGAGCCGGCGAGCTCGCCGGACAGACGCGCCCATGGCCTCGGCGTCAGCGCGAAGCCCGCGTTTGCCACGTCGAGCGCGAGCGGCAGCGGCAGGAGGCGCCCGGGCGTGAACCCGCCCTGGGCGGCCCCGACGTAGCGATAGGTCGGGCGCCCCGCCACCTGCGTGGACTCCGCGTAGTCGCCCCTGGCCGCCCCCACGGCGGCGAACTGCACGCTGTAGGCGCCCTGCCCGATCCCGACGAACGCGAACCGGGTCACGCCCGCCGTGTCCTGGAACGCCGCGTAGTCGCCGGGCGAGTTGCTCACGCCGTTGCCGAGTGCGCGCGCGGGATCGTTGCCCGCCTGGGCGAGCACGAGCCGGTCCTCGTCGCTCAGGTCGGCACTCAGTGGACGGCTGCGCGCGTCGGCTTCGCGGTAGACCTGGGCCCACACCTGAGCGCCGCCGGAGGTGAAGCCGGCGCGCGCCTGGGAGACGTTGCGCCGGTAGGACGAGAGCGCCACCTGGTAGTCGATCGCGATGCGCGACGCCGCGGAGATCAGCCGGCGCGCGCTGAACGTGAGCGTGCCGCGATCGTAGTCGAGCGCATAGTCGGCGCTCTCGCCGCGCGAAAGGCGCACGCCGTCGAGCCACACCACATCGCTCCCGGCGACGATCGAGATCCCGATGCGGCCTTCGTCATCGCTCAGCACGTACGGCCCCTGTACGCCCTCGGTCCCGGGGAATTGCCGGCTGACGAACACTCCCTTGACGCCCGCCAGCACGGCGCCGCCATCGAATCTTCCGCTCCTGCCGGATGCGGACACGCCCGAGAGCTCGCGCGCGTAGCGGGCGAACGTGCCCTTGTCCTGCGCGACCGAGAGGTCCCCGAGCGTCACACCCGCGCCCGGGCCCTTCACCTCGAGCAGCAGCTTGTCGAGTTCCCTCAGCTCGCGCGTCGAGCCGTCGGGGGAGATCGGCGTGTTGCGATCGGACAGGACCGCGAGCACGTCGACCCCGGGCGCCACGCGGCCGCTGGCGTGCAGGTCGAGCGACTGGCGAAGCGCCACGTCGCGCGTGTTGCCGAAGTCCACCGCCACCGTCTTGTTGCCTGTCAACTGGAGCGCGGCGCCCTCGGCGACGCCGGCGCCGGGCGCCCCCACCGCGCGCACGGCCGCCGGGCCGACGGGGCGTCCCCCCGCCGCCCGCGCGGTGTCCGGGGCGGCGAAGGAGGTATCGGATCCGGCCGCGAACGCGCCTGGGCGGAGGCGGGGCGAGAGGATTCCGGTCGCGCCAGAGAGCGGAACCAGGAGGACGCGATAGGTCACCTGCACGGTGTCCCCGGCCTGCAGCGCGGAGTTCAGGCGAAAGGTTCCGGGAGCGGCGTCCAGGAAGTAGTCGAGGCCGCGCACGAGCCGCCGGCCGCGCACGCGGGCGCTGTCGCTGCCTGCGAGCACGAAACGATCGGGCAGAGGGTAGACCGTCTGGGGCGGCGCGATCGCGATCCGGGCCGTGCGCAGGGCGGGATCCGGTGGGATCCAGGGAGCGGCGCGGCACGCCTGCCCCCTGAGGGCCGCGCACGCGGCAAGCCCGAGGGCGAGGCGAAGCGCGCGCGCGCCGGTCACGGCGAGGCAGCCTCGAGACGGAAGCGCACGACGCGATGCCCGCGTGCGTCGCTGGCGACCAGGCGCCCTGCCCCGTCGAACGCCAGGTCGCTGATGCGGGGATCGGTACGGGCCTTCGGCACGTGACGGGCGAGCACGGCGCCCCCGGGGCCGCGCACGGCGACGCGCCCGGTCGCCCGGTCGGCGAGCGCCCACGTGCTGTCGGGGCCGAAGGCGACCGCGAGCCCGTCGCGGCCGGTCATGCCCAGGTCCAACGCGTAGGTCGCGAGCGCCTCACCGAACGGGTCGAGCAACTGCACGCGCCGGTTGCCCGCGTCTCCCATCAGGATGCGCCCGTAGTCGTCGACTGCGACGCCGCCGGGCCGATCGAAGCGGCCGGCCTGGCTGCCGAAGCCGCCGCGCACGGTCAGGATCGAGCCCAACGGATCGAAGCGCAGAACGCGATCGCCGGCGGCGTCGGCCACGACGATCTGGCCCCCGCGGTCGGTGGCGATCCCGGTCGGATCGATCAGGTCGAGCGCGGCCCGGATCTCGTCGCTGCGCAGGGAGACCAGCACGCCGAGCAGGCGGCCGGCGAGGTCGTACTTGACGATGCGCGCATTGCCCTCGTCGAGCACCCAAACCGCGAGCGCCCCACCGACCCAGAGCGCGGTCGGGCGATCGAAGCGGCCCTCGTCATGGCCGAAGCCCCCGAACTGGTCGAGGTAGACGCCGGAGGAGTCGAAGCGCTCCACCCGGTGATTCCCGGCATCGGCCACGAGGATTCGACCGAGCGGATCGATCGCCACGCCGCGCGGCCCCGAGAATTCGCCCGCGCCCACGCCGAAGCGGCCGAACGAAGTCTCGAGCACGAGGCGAAACCGTAGGGTGGGGAGCACGCTGTCGGGCGCAGCGGCGACGGCGACGGAGGAGGAGTCCGGGGCCCCGGCGGCGGAGCCCGGCGTCGCCTGAGCGAGCCAGGCCAGCGCCAGGATCCCGGCCGTTCGCAGGACGCCACGGGCAAAACGGCCCCGCTGGCGGGGCGGGATCAGAAGCGGACGATGCACGCCACGCGCGCGTCGGGCACGAGTCCGGGGCCGGGCGCGACTTCCCACGCCATGCGCGCGGTGGCGTGACCGGGAGGCGGGTCGGGCGCGGGCGCCGCGGCGACGCCGCTCGCTCGGGCCGCGCTGCGCGCTGCGGCGACGGCGGAGACCACGCGATTGACGAGCGCGAAGCCGAGCGTGTACTGGGCGTTCTTGAACGCCTGCTCGCTCGAGCGGCGCTGCGCGCGATAACGCACGAACTCGTCGTACGAGTCGCCCCACGACCACGCGTTCTCCGCGGTGATGGTGCGGCTCGCGATGTACTGCGCGCGCGCGGTTGGATCGTCGTAGAAGTACGCGGCCTCGCGCAGCACCACGTACTGGTTGAACACGTCGCTCGAGCGGTACTGCCCGACGAGCTTGCGATAGGACGTCGGCTTGTCCGCAAGCTCGATGCCCGCGAACAGGCGCGCGGTCGCGAAGTACGAGTTCCGCCTCAGCGCGCCCTGCCGCCGGAACGTGCCGAACGCCGCCCACGTGCCGACCTCGAGCGTGCCGAAGATCGCGGCCTGCGTGTGATGACCGTTTGACAACTGGCCCCACCCCGGAATCAGGAGCGAGCGCAGCGCCGCCCCCGCCGGGCCGTGCCGCCGCGCGGCCCCGGACGGGTCCGCTTCGAGCCCGGCCCCGGGCTCGGACTGAGGCTCGCCCGCGATTGCGGCCAGGCGCGCCTCGCCGCCGATCGGTGTGGGCGCGAGGTCGAGCGCGGACGCGCCGGCGCATGCCGGAACGAGGCAAAGCAGCGCGGCGAGGAGGAAGGATGGGGCCGTGCGAACGGTCATCAGAACTTCTGGGTGAGGGTCAGGCCGTACGACTGGTGGGCGCCGGGGCGTACCTTGACCTTGAGGCTCAGGTTTTCGCGGAGCGCGAGGTTGTTCATGCGCGCGAGATGGAGCGCGTCGACCGTGCCCGCCACGTGGTTCGCGATCGCGGCGAAGAGCCCGACCCGCGACTTGCGCCCGAGCGACTCGACCTCGTCGAGGTACGCCTGCGCCGTCGAGCGCGCTCCGTCCGCGCCGATGTCCGGATTCGGATCGGTCCACCCGCCGGCATACACGTCGTTGGTCGAGACCTCGTCGTAGAATTCCCGCGGGTCCTTCTCGTAGATCTTGCGGAGCCGCTCCAGTTCCTCGGTCGAGACGGTTCCGGCGAGACGCTCGAACGAGAAGCGGCTGCCGGGCTGGTTCGGATCGCCGACGTAGCCGAAATACTGGTCCCGCTTCTCGTGGCTGTCGCCGCGGTACTTGACGTACGCGAGGACGGCGACGGCTTCGACGCCTAGGAACACGAACCCGCTCTTCGATCCGGCGTAGAGCTGGCCGGCGCCGGGGAGCGCCATCGAGAGCAGCGAGGCCGTCCCGGGGGATTTCCAGCCCGGCACGTCCACGTACGCGAACTCGGGCTCGGGGCCGACCTCGTCGGTGCGCTTGCCGAGATCGCGGGTGATCGAGCGCTGGGCCAGGACGAGTTCGGGAGTCTCGCTGTCCGCCTGCAGGAGCGGCATGACCGCGAGCGTGCGGCCCCGCCAGCCCTCGGCGGGCGCCTCGCCGGCGACCGCGGCCGCAGCGGGACGCGCCGTCGCGCCGAGCGCCCAGAGCGCACAGCCCACGGCGAGCCCGGCCGTCCAGCGGACGGCGACACGGCTCACGGGGCGGCGGCGGGCACGAAACATCGTCTCAAGCTCCTCCGGGATCATCATTTCCGCGGGCCGATCCTGGGGGATTTCGGCCCCGGGGGCGCGGCGCGGGGCGGAACCGCGGGGCCCAAGTGCAACCTGTGAATAATGTTACACCCGGCCCGGCTCGGGAGTTCACTGCTTTTTTCGGGGGTCGTCCCCTAGCGCAGGACCGCGAACGGCTGCGTCACGACCTGCCCGGCGGCCTCGACCCTCGCCACGTAGAGGCCCGAGGGCCGCGCCCCGGGATCCCACGAGATCGCGTTGTCACTGGCAGAGGCGTCGCGGGCCATCTCGTCGACCAGCCGCGCCGCGGGATCGTAGATCTTGATCGTGACCCGGGCCGCCTCCCGCAGGCGGAACGCGAACGTGACGGGCGCCTGGCGCGCGGGGTTCGGGTAGCACTTGAACGTGCCCGGGAGGATCGGGGTCGCCGACGCGGTCACCGACACGTCCGTTCCGAAGAGCCGGTCGGAGGCATAGCCGCGCCCCGGCGTCCCGCCCTCGTGGCCCCACGTCGACACCGCGGCCTGCCCCTGCGTCCCAAGGTTCAGGAGCGCGATGCCGTAGAGCAGGCCGTCGCCGCCGGCGATGATGAGCACTGGCGGCCCGTCCGCGTAGATCAGTCCCGTATCGAGCGCGCCCGTGCCGCGCGCGCCCACCGACAGGCCGAGTGGGAAGCCCTTCGGCGCCTTGCGTTCGGCATCGAGCGCCGTGAGCCTGCCGTTGCCGAGCGAGGCGAGCACGAGGCTCGAGGCGCCCGGCCGCGTGAGCGGCAGCGGCCCGGCTTTCGTGGCGAAGCCCTCCCGTTCGACCCGGGGCGGCCAGCCCGGCGAGAGCGAGCCGTTGTCGTTCCAGTAGCCGACCTTGCCGCTGACCGTCGTGAACAGGATCTCCGGCCGGCCGTCGGCGTCGATGTCGTCGAGCGCGGGGGCGTTGATCGGCTCGCCCAGGGGGCGCAACTGGTCGAGCGGATCCGGGGTCATGACAAAGCCGGTCGTGAGGTAGCGCCTGAATTCTCCCGCGGTCTTGTCCACGACCGCAACGTACGCGACGTTCTCGAACGTAGTGCACGGCGCGGCGCACGCCAGCTCGCGCACCGTGTAGAGCAGCGGCTGGAGCGCGTGGCCCGCGGGTGCGACGCCGCTCACGACGCCGCCGGGATAGCCCACCTCGCCGGCATCGCTGCCGGCATAGAACGCCTCCCCCGATACGGCGAGCCCGGTGACGCGCCCGGCGATCGTGCGCACGAGCACGGGCGTGACGGTCTCCGCGCCCGGGGTGCCGGTGAACACATTGCAGATCACCTTGCCGTTCGAGAGGCCCGTGAACACGGGCGCCGGCAGCCCCGAGGAATTCGCCGGGACGGGAGGCTGGGTCGCCGGACCGGCGGTCACGGGCGCGGGCTGGACGACGTCCTGGATCGAGGCGACATGTCCGTCGGCGGTGAAGCGGATGAGATGCAGCATACCGGTCGCGCCGCCCTGGATCGGGTCCGGCGCGTCCTCGGCCACGGCGAGGAACGGCCCGCCGTAGACCGGGTCGCGCGTCACCACGGAGACCTGCCGCAGGGGAGCACTTGCGCGCAGCACGATGTCGTCGCTCGCGCCGGGCACGGTCGGCGTACCGTCGACGTTGCGCACGTGCACGGCCGAGTCGCCCCCTGCCCACGCGATACGGACCTGCGGGCCGGCTCCGAGCGGGGAGATCACCGGCGAGATGCCCGCGGGCGGTTGGACCACGTGCGCGGGCCAGCCCGCGAGGTCCCACTGGCGCGTCACGCGCACGGTCATCACCGGCCCGGGCGGGCTTGTGAACTCGATGTCGAGATGCGGGTCGGTCTCCGAGTTCGTCAGGAGGCGAGGGAACGTCGTGTCGTTGAAGCGTCCCCCGCTGCTGTCGGACCACGGATCGGTGGTCGCGCCCAGCGCGTAGGGCGAATTGAAGTCGCCGAGGTCGTCGAGGCCGTCGGCCTCCTCGATCTGGAGTCCGAAGCGCGAGCGGTTGACGTTGAGCCCGTAGCCGGGGTCGGCGCGCGGCCCGAAGAAATCCGCGACGCTCTCGTCGACGTGCCAGGCCAGCACGCCCGGGCCCGGCACCAGGAAGTCGTACTCGAGCGTGTCCGCCCCTGCCGGCCCGAGGATCACCCCGGTCGCGGGATCGCGGGTGATCTGCAATTGCCCGTTGCCGTTGATGTCGTCGAGCCGGTTCTCGAGCAGGAGGTACTCGTCGCCGGAGATCGGCACCTTGAACACTGTGAAGTTCTCCTCGATGTCGGGCAGCGAGGCCTCGACGCCGTAGGGCGGCTCGGGCGCCGACGGCATGTCGTCGTAGACCAGACGCTTCTGCCACGGATCGACCGCGGGCGGCAGGATGCCGGTGGCGTAGACCGCGGTGCCGCTCGGAAACGTGACCGCAT
>JBDTYW010000088.1:0-7314 GCA_040005445.1 Candidatus Eiseniibacteriota bacterium | reverse complement strand
TCGGCCCGGCCGCC
Source organism: Candidatus Eiseniibacteriota bacterium (assembly GCA_040005445.1). GTDB lineage: Bacteria > Eisenbacteria > RBG-16-71-46 > RBG-16-71-46 > DASYSL01 > JANPEF01. The sequence continues at coordinate 7,300 of JBDTYW010000088.1, read as the reverse complement.
GAACGGCCCGACCGCGTAGCTGACGATCGCGAGCGTCGCGAGCGCGAACACGAACGTCGCAGCGAGCGCGTAGCGCGCCCGCAACTCGGTGCGAACGTCCTTGGCGAACACCGCCCACGCCGCGCGCATCACGACGGTAACTCGAGGCGCGACGTCGCCCACGCCGCCTCGGCCGGATCGTTGGTCGCGACCACGACCAGCGCACTCGCCCCGGCCTCGGCCACCAGTCCGGCGAGCAGGCTGCGGCCGGACTCGTCGAGGTTCGACCCGGGCTCGTCGAGCAGCACGAGCCCCGGCTTCGCCATCAGCGCGAACGCGAGCTTGACGCGCTGCTTCATCCCCGACGAATAGCCGGCCACCCGCTCGTCGCCGCGACCGCCGAGGCCGAGGCGTTCGAACCACGCCTCGCCGTCGGCACGCCGCCAGGCCTGTCCGCGCGCCTGGGCGAAGAACGCGAGGTTCTCATGCGCGCTCAGGTCCTCGTACAGCCCGAGCTCTGAGCTGACGAATCCCAGCCGGGCCCGTGCGTCCACCGGCCGCAGCGCGCGGCCCGCGTCCTCCCACGTCACCCGGCCGCGCCCGGCGGCCAGGAGGCCCGCCAGCACCTTGAGCAGCGTGGTTTTGCCCGAGCCGTTCGCGCCCGTGACCGCGATCGTGCCCGGCCCCTCCCACGCGAACTCGAGTCCGGAGAAAACCACGCGCCCGCCGAGGCGCACGCCCAGGTCCTCCGCGCGCACGAGCACCCCGGGTCGGCGCTCCTAGCGTCCGGCCGGGGGCGTCACGCCGGCGTACGGCAGCGCGGCGGGGTCGAGCGCGCCCACCGCCTCGGCCAGGCCCGCGAGCATGGTCTGGCGCGCCTGTGCGAGCGAACCCGCGAGCGTGATGCCGGCCGCAAACTTGTGCCCCCCGCCGCCGAGCGACTGCGCCACGCGGTTCACGTCGACGCGCCCCGAGGAGCGCAGGCTGACCTTGACACGGTCGTCGCCCAGGTCGGTCAGCATCATCACCGCCGCCACGCCCGGCACGGTGCGCGGAAAGTCGACCAGGCCCTCGGTATCGGAGCCGTCGACGTGATAGCGCGCGAACAGCTCGGGCGTGACCTCGAACCACGCGACCGATCCGTCGTCGCTGGTCTTCAGGTCCTGAAGCAACTGGCCCACGAAGCGCAGCCGATCCATGTGGCGCTGGCGGTTGATCTCCGCCTGCACCACCGCCGACTGGACGCCGAGCGTCAACAGGTGGGCCGCCATCCGGTGCACGTCCGGGTCGGTATTCGAGTGCCGGAACGATCCCGTGTCGGTGACCAGCGCGGCATAGAGCGCGTCGGCCATCGGGCGGGAGAGGCGCTCCGGGTCGCACTTCAGGTAGTCGTAGATGAGCTCGCCGGTGGCGGCCTTCTCGGGCACAACGATGTTGAGCTGGCCGAACGCCGCGTTGCCGACGTGGTGATCGAGAATCACGGTCAGGAGCCCCGGCCGGTCGACGTACGGGGCGACTCGGCCAAGCCGCTCGCGGTTCTGCATGTCGAGCACGACCAGGACCTCGGCGCTCGCGAACACGGCCTCGGCACGCTCGGGCGTGAACGCCTCGAGCGGCAGAAGGCGCTCGAGGAACGCGAAGTTGTGCGGCGCGCGCCCGTCGTTGAACACCACGACGTCCTTGCCCCGCGCCAGGAGGTAGAGGCCGAGCGCGACCTCGGAGCCGAGCCCGTCGCCGTCGGGATTGACGTGGGTCGAGAGCACGAACGACTGCTTCGACTGCACCAGGTCCTCGAACGGCTGCCACAGGGAGTCGAGCTTCGGAGCGCTCACGACGCGGCCTCCAGGCTCGCCGCGCGCCGCGCGGGAGCGACCACCGCGGCCAGGAACCAGCGATGAAGCCGCCGGTCGTCGGTCAACTCGGGGTGGAACGCGAGCGCGACCAGCCGCCCCTGGCGCACGCCGACGGGTTCGCCCCGGCGCGCGGCCACGATTTCGACGCCGGGCCCGACACGCGTGAAGCGCGGCGCGCGGATGAACATGCCGGCGACCGTGGCATCCGGCCCGAGCACGGGGCAATCGAGCGCGTCCTCGAACGAGTCCACCTGGCGCCCGTAGGCGTTGCGCGATACGTCGGCGTCGAGCACCCCGAGCGGCCGGGCCGGCAGGCGCTCGCCACCCTTGCCGAGCAGGATCGCGCCGGCGCAGGTCGCGAACACCGGCAGCGCCGCGACCGCCGCCTCGAAGCGCGGCCTCAGGCCGGTCACAGAGAGCAGGCGCAGCATGGTCGTCGACTCGCCGCCCGGCAGCGACAGCGCGTCCAGCCCGTCGAAGTCCTCGGCCGTGCGCACCTCGCGCGTGCGGGCGCCCGCCAGCTCCCACGCCTCGGCGTGGCGCGCGAAGTCGCCCTGCAGCGCGAACACGCCCACCAGCGGCGCGGATTCGGTGGCCGGGCCGGCGCTCACCATCCGCGAGGCGCCAGTTGCTCGCCGGCCGGCAGCGCTGCGGCCGCGATGCCGCGCATCCCGGTGTCGGTCGCGCGGCTGGCCTCGAGCACGGCCTTGGGATCGGCAAAGTGCGCGACCGCGCGCACGATCGCCTGTGCGCGCGTGCGCGAGACCCCGAGCTTCCAGCGATAGAGCAGCTGCTCGCAGCGCGCGAGCTCGACCTGCGCGGCCGCGCGCTCGGCGGCGGCCTTTGCCGGGTCGGAGGCCGCGCGGCGGAGCGCGTCCATCAGGCCCTTCCCGTGCGCGGCTTCCTGTTCGCCGGGGTCGGCCGAGCCGTCGCGCGGGTCGTCCACCTTGAAGATGCCCGACCCGACGAACACGGTCTCCGCACCGAGCTGCATCATCAGTGCGGCGTCCGCCGGGGTCGCGATGCCGCCCGCGGCGAAGTTCGGCACGGGCAGCTTGCCGATCTTCGCGACCTCGGCGACGAGGTCGTAGGGCGCCATGAGGCGTTTCGCCTCGGCGTAGAGTTCCTCGGGCTTCATCACCGTGAGCGCGCGGATCTCGCGCTGGACCTGGCGCATGTGGCGCACGGCCTCGACCACGTCGCCGGTGCCGGCCTCGCCCTTGGTGCGGATCATCGCGGCACCCTCGGCGACGCGCCGGAGCGCCTCGCCCAGGTTGCGGCAGCCGCAGACGAACGGCACCTTGAATCCGTGCTTCTCGACGTGGTGTTCCTCGTCCGCGGGGGTGAGCACCTCGGACTCGTCGATGAAGTCCACGCCCAGCGCCTCGAGCACCTGGGCCTCGGCGAAGTGCCCGATGCGGCACTTGGCCATCACCGGGATCGTCACCGCGGCCTGGATCTCCTCGATCATCTTCGGGTGCGACATGCGGGCCACGCCGCCGTCCGCGCGGATCTCCGAAGGAATGCGCTCGAGCGCCATCACGGCGACCGCGCCCGCCTCCTCGGCGACCTTCGCCTGGTCGACGTTGCTCACGTCCATGATCACGCCGCCCTTGAGCATTTCCGCCAGGCCGACCTTGAGCCGGAACGTCGTCTCCTGCTGATTCATCTCAACCTCGCGCGCCGGCGGACGCGAGCGCGTCCTCGGGCGTCGCCGCCGGGTCGGTCTCTTCCGAGGCCGAAGGCGTGCGCGCCGAAGACCGATCGACCAGGTCCGCGAGCGTGTAAGAGCCCAGGTAGGCCAGCACGGTCTCGTGCAGGCCCGCCCACACCGCGTGCGCGGTGCAGGCTGCTTCATCGCGGCAGGCGCCGCTCGGATCCACGCATCCCACCGGCGCGAGCGAGCCCTCGAGCACGACCAGCACCTCCCGCACCGTGATCGCCCTCGGCTCGTGTGCGAGCTGATAGCCCCCGCGCGCTCCGCGCACGCTCTTGACCAGGCCGCCGGCCCGCAGCCGTCCGAGCAACTGCTCGAGGTACTTGGCCGACAGCGACTCCTCGCGCGCGATCTCGCGCACCTGCGTCGGACCCATGCCGTGGCGACGCGCCAGCACCGTCAGCGCACGCAATCCGTATTGTCCGCGGCTCGAGATCTTCATCGCGTTCCGGCGCTCACGCGCCGCCCTCCCTGCGCGCGGCATCGGCTTCCTTGTCACGCAGCACCTTCTCCACCTCGATCATCAGCTCATCCACGACGCGGTTCTCCTTCACCTTGCGGAGGATCTCCCCGTTCTTGAAGATCAGTCCCTCGTGCAGGCCGCCCGCGATGCCCACGTCGGCGTCGCGCGCCTCCCCGGGACCGTTGACCTCGCAGCCCATGACCGCGACCTTGAGCGGGATTTTCGTCCCCAGCGCCTTGACCCGGTTCTCGACCGTGGTCGCGAGCCCGATCAGGTCGATGTCGCAGCGGCCGCACGACGGACACGAGATGACCTCCGGTCCGCGCTGCCTCAAGCCGACCGCCGAGAGGATCATGAACGCGGTCTCGATCTCCTCGACCGGGTCTGCCGTGAGCGAGACCCGCATGGTGTCGCCGATCCCCTCCTCGAGCAGCATGCCGAGCCCGACCGCCGACTTGATCGATCCGCGCCTGGTCGAGCCCGCCTCGGTGATCCCGATGTGGAGCGGATACGGGATGCGCCTGGACGCCAGCCGGTAGCTCGCCACCGCCAGACCCACGTCCGAGGCCTTCATCGAGACCACGATGTCCTCGAAGCCGGCCTTCTCCAGAATTCCGATCGGGATGAGCGCGGCCTCGACGATGCCGAGCGGATCGTGCACGCCGTACTTGGCGATGATCTCCTTCGGCAGCGACCCGGCGTTGGCACCGACGCGAATGGGGATCCCCTTGTCCTTCGCGGCCGCGACGATCTCCTGCACGCGCGACTCCCCGCCGATGTTGCCCGGGTTGATGCGCACCTTGTGCACGCCCGCGGCGATCGCCTTGAGCCCGAGCTTCCAGGTGAAGTGGATGTCCGCCACCACCGGCAGCGGCGAGCCCTTGACGATCTCGGGCAGCGCGTCGGCCGACTTCTCGTCCGGCACGGCGACGCGCACGATCTCGCAGCCGGCCTCCTCGAGCCGGCGGATCTGCTCGAGCGTGGCGGGCACATCCCACGTCATGGTCGTGGTCATGGACTGCACGACCACCGGCGCGCCGCCGCCGATCGGCACCTTGCCCACGTGCACGCGTCGGGTGGCATCGCGCGGCGCGCTGCGGACACCGTCCTTGCCCGCAGGGCCGAGGCCCTCGGTACGGATCTCGATCGAATCGCCGAACGTCCTGTTGCCGCTGGGCTCGCTCAAGGGTGGATCCTCACGAACCGGCGAGGGCGGGAACGTCCCCCGCGGCCTGGATGGAGAGCCGCGCGGCGACCTGCCGCGCGAGCGCGCGGAACGCCTCGGACTCGGGTCCGTCGGGCGCCGACACGAGGATCGGCGTCCCGGCGTCGCCGGCCTGGCGCACCGAGGGGTGGAGCGGGATCGCGCCGAGGAACGGCAGGCCGAGGGTCTCGGCTTTCTGCCGCGCGCCTCCGTGCGCGAAGATTTCGTGCCGCGCGTCGCAGGACGGGCACACGAAGTACGACATGTTCTCGATGATGCCGAGCACCGGCACCTCGAGCTTGAGGAACATCGCGATCGCCTTCTGCGCGTCGTCGAGCGCAACTTGCTGCGGCGTGGCGACAATCACCGCGCCCGCCAGCGGCACCTGCTGGGCGAGCGAGAGTTGGACGTCGCCGGTGCCCGGCGGCATGTCGATCACCAGGTAGTCGAGTGTGCCCCAGTCCACGTCGCGCGTGAAGTTCTGCATCACGCCGTGGAGCATGGGCCCGCGCCAGATCACCGGCGTCTCGGGGTCGACGAGGAAGCCCATCGACATGACCTTCACGCCATGCGCCGTGAGCGGCAGGATCTTCCCGTCCTTCTGGAACGGCTGCTCGCGCACGCCCATCATGACGGGCACGTTCGGCCCGTAGACGTCGGCGTCGATCAGGCCCACGCGCGCGCCCTCCTGCGCCAGCGCCACCGCGAGGTTGACTGCGACCGTCGACTTGCCGACCCCGCCCTTGCCTGACGCCACGGCGAGGACGTGCGCCACGCCCGCGATCGGGGTCTTCTCGCCCAGGCCGGCCGCGCGGCCGCGCACGCGCGAGGTCATGGTCACGCTCACGTCGGTCACGCCGGGGAGCACGCGCACGGCCTCCTCGCACTGGCGCTTCAAGTCTTCCTTCACGGGGCAGGCGGGCGTGGTCAGGGCCACGGTGAACGACACGCGGCCGCCGTCGATCCGGACGTCCTCGATCATGCCGAGCGTGACCAGGTCCTTCTTCAGGTCGGGATCCTGCACGACCTTGAGCGCGGAGAGAATGGTCTCGGTCGTCATGCCGGCGTCTCGAGACCCTCGGCTTCAACCGAGGTCACGCCGTCCAAACGGGACATCAGCAGGTTCTCGATCCCCTGCTTGAGCGTGAGCTGCGACATGGCGCAGCCCGTGCAGGCGCCGAGCAGCCGGACCGTGACCTTGCCGTCCGCATCGAGGCTCACGAATTCGACGTCGCCGCCATCCATCTGGATTGCCGGGCGGATCTCTTCGAGGACGGACTGCACCTCGAGTTCGAGGCCGAGCCGCGCGGGTGTCAGGTTGCCGGGTTCTTCCATGGAGTCTCCGGGGATCGCCCCGTTCGAGGGTGGCACCGCGCCCAGGGGCATTCCCCACCTGAGCGGTAGGCTACGTCGGCACTGTACCCACGGCATGGCGACTTCGTCAAGCCCCGAAACTGCCCCGAAATGTCAGCGGAATGTCTTGCCCGGGCAGCACTTAGCCTTGAGGAACCGCCCCCGGAATCGGCTCCGGCCCGACTCGTGAAAAAGTGCACAATGACAACCCTTTGACCGGAAAATGACGGAGCCATTTCGTCGCAACACCGTACAGTCGCGTCCGTTCGCCTGACACCTTTTCCTTTTCCTGGGAGAACCCGCATGAGGCACCATCCAGAGCTTTGGGCGCAGGCTCCGCGAGGGACGCGGCGGCTCGGCGTACTCGTGGCCATGGCATCGGCCCTCCTTCTCTCCGCGGTCGTGGCCGTCCAGGCCGCGACGCCGAAAGCCACCAAGCCCCCCATGATCCAGCTCGACTACGAGAAGTACACGCTCCCGAACGGACTCGACGTGATCCTCCGCCGCGACGCCCGCGTCCCGATGGTCGCGGTCAACGTGTGGTACCACGTCGGGCCGGCGAACGAGACCGAGGGCCTGACCGGGTTCGCCCACCTGTTCGAGCACATGATGTTCCAGGGCTCGGGGCATGTCGCCGATGATGCGCAGTTCAAGCTGCTCGAGGCCGCCGGCGCGTCGAACATCAACGGCACGACCGACTTCGACCGCACGAACTACATGGAGGACCTGCC
>JBDTYW010000087.1:0-7327 GCA_040005445.1 Candidatus Eiseniibacteriota bacterium | reverse complement strand
GCGCGCGTTGCCCCGCCTCCTGCTGATCGCCGCGGTCGGCCTGCTGGTCGCGCGCTTCGGCTTCGCGCTGTGGGAGCAGGGCCACCCGCCGCACCTCTCCGATCGCGTGCCGTGGCTCGAGCCTGCCGCGGCGATCGCCGCGGCGCGCGACCACCATCGACCGATCCTCTACGACTTCAGCGCGGAGTGGTGCGGGCCCTGCAAGCTGCTCGAGCGCGAGGTGTTCAGCGATCGCGCGAGCGCCGCCGAGATCGCGACCATGTACACGCCGGCGAAGGTGCTCGATCGCAGGCAGGAGGAGGGCGTGAACTCCGCGATCGTGGACTCGCTCCAGCGGCACTTCCGGATCGAGGGATTTCCGACGCTGCTCGCCGTGACCGACGACGGCGTCGAGCTCGGCCGGTTGGTCGGCTTCCATGGCCGCGCGGCCACGGTCGACTCGCTGCGCGCGTTTTCGAGCCGCGGCATGATGCGGCGGATGGCGAAGCTGAGGTTGCCGTTCGCGCCCGTCGCGCCCGCCCCGACCGGCGGCACGCCGTGAGGCGCCCGGTTGCGGGCGGCGCGCGGTTCGCTGCCACACTCCTGCTCGCGCTGAGCGCGGCCGCGTGCGCCCACGCGCCCGGCGGCGGACGCGATCAGGTGCTCGCGCTCGACCGCGGCCAGGCCGGCCTGTTGGACGGCGGCGGGCGGATCGTCTTCGCAAACGTGGTCAACGATTCGCGCTGTCCGCGCGGCGCGACATGTATCTGGGCGGGCACGGCGACGGCGCACCTGCAGCTCGTGCTCGATCCGCAAAGCGGCGACACGGTCAGCGTGCTCGCCGTGCTGCCGGGCGGCGTCCTACGCCAGGATGTGGGCGCGCAACTCCCGGTCGACACGCTGGGCATGCGAATCACGTTGCTGGAGCTCCTGCCTTATCCGGAGGCCGGAGCCGAGCGCGCCGTGGTGCGGCCGCGCGCGATCGTGCGCGTATCGCCTTCGCCCCGGCCCGGGCGCTAGCGCCGATCCTCGGCGCCCCCCATGTGCAGCATCTTCAGGACCTCGCGGGTCTGGCGCGCCTCGGCCGTCGCGTCCCCACGGTCGACCGCCACGGACAACGCGTAGCCCGCCTCTTCGGGGAGTCCCCACGCCGCATAGAGCATTCCCCGGTAGTGCGGGGCGGCGACGGACGTGGGCAGGACTCCTTCGACCTGGTCGCACGCGCGCAACGCCTCGTGGGCGTAGAGCACGCGTTCCCGGCTCGTGGCGAGAACCGGTTGGACGCGTCCGCGCAGGGTGCGCGTCGCGTAACACTCGTTGTTGAGTGCGGTCGCGAGCGCGCCGAGAATGCGGATGTCCCGCGGGGCCCGGGCGCTCTCGGCGCGCAGCCGCGCGACCGGGTCCTCGACAGCGGCGGGTGCCCGGCGCTCCGGGGCCCGGGCGAAGAACCACCAGCCGGCTCCCGCGAGCAGGGCGAGCACGAGTGCGGCCCCCCATCCCGGGTGTCGGGTGCGCGACATGGACCGGGACATCGCTCGCGTGCGCCGGTGCGCGCGGCGTGGTTTCATGGCCGCTCCCCCGGGCGCGAGACTTGGATGTCGCAGGTCGACGCTCCGACCGGGAACAGGACCGCGTGGCGACCGGCGACGCGAATCGCCGACCGGGCTCCCGAGGGGGTCACTTCGGTGATCGTCCATTCCACCGGCAGTTCCATCCGCGCCGGAGCCGGCAGCGTGAGCACGACATGGAGCACGTTCGCCCGCGGGCTTTGCGCCAGCAGATCGAGCAAGCCGAAGGACGTCGGCGCATGGCGCATCCGTATCGGCCCGCGGCCCGGGGCGAGCCATTCGGGCGGGACGCCGGCCAGGAGGACGAGTCCATCCCCGCGCTCGTACACGACCATCGAGCGCACCAGGTCGATCAGCATGGCGGCGTACGTGCCGTGCGGTGGCAGGTTCTCCCCGAAATCGTGGTTCGCGCGCAGGATCACCTCGCCCCCGCTGCCGTCGGGCTGGGCGTGGGCCAGTTCGGCGGCAAGGTCGGCGCCGACCGTCGACCGGTCTCCGCGGCGAAGCGCGGTCTGCGTCAGGTCGAAGCCGAGGTACATGTGGAGCGAGTCGCCCGAGTTCGTCGTGGGCAGGCCATCCGCATATCGACCGCGTCGGGCCATGCCTTCGAGATCACGAACGCGGGGGTCCTCGGGTGCGAGCACTTCAAGCGGGTAGGCGACGCTGCGATTCGCCCAGTCGGATGCTCCACGCTCCACGGCCGCAGGCAGCGGGTGGCGCTGGCGGGAGGCTTCGCGGGCCCACACCTCGAGCAGGCGGGCGCGACCCTCGACATGGGCGGCGGCGAGGGCCTCGGACTTCGCGGCCGCGCCGAGCATGTGCTCGATATCGCGCACCGCGGCGAGTCCGGCCAGGCCCCAGGCATCCGTTCCCAGCAGGTGACCGCGCGCGTTCTCGTTGTCGCGCGGATCTGAAAACGGCAGGAGCCCGGCGGCGATGCCGCCGCGCTGGTTCGAAAGCTTCCACATGTCGCGGATCCACTGGGCCCCGCGCTCGGCCGACGGAAGCAGCTCGCGCCCGACCGTGCGGTCACGCGCGAGAGAAACGTATTGCCCAAACGCCCATAGCGCCTCACCGGTCCCGTCGAGCTGGCCGCGCTGGGAGAGCACGGCGCCGCCCGGCCACTGGAACTCGAACAGGTTCCGGAGCGCCCGGGCGGCAAGGTCCGGGCGACCCACAAGATTCAGGGCCCGGACCACGCGCGCGCCGTCCCGCACGTAATAGTCCCGGTACTGGAACGGATTGCCAGGGAAACGCTGCCCGCCGAAGCGCCACTCTCGGCTTCCGACCGTCAGCGCGATCGCGGCGTCCACGCCGCGCCGCGTCGTCGAATCAGGGATTTCGAACCCTATGCCGCGCGCGAGCTCCTTCTGCCAAGCCCGCCGGGTACGAGCGAGCAGTTCCCGCGTGGAGCGCCCGAGTTCCCCGGGTCTCTGCCCGGCCGGGACGCCCCCGAGCGGGGCGATCCACAGGCGCCACTCCTGAGACTCGCCGCGCCGGACTCGCTCGCGGATCGTGACACGCCCGCCGTAATCTCCGGGGGCGAGGGCGGCTTCGGCGCCCGCGGGCGTCGCGCTCGGGCCCTCCAGCCAGCCGATCAGGCGTCCGTTGCGCAGGAGCTTCCCGTTCTCGAACTGGTACGAGAACGAGTCCCCCGCCGCGGCGCGAGGGTCGATCGGGCGCCAGCGCGGGCCGGAGGCCCGGGACGCGAACGAGAAGTGCACCTCGGCATCCCGGTCCGCGGGCGCCCCGGCCACGAGCGAAACCAGTCCCCAGGCGAGCGAGTCCCGATCGCCTCCGTCCCACGGGAGGAATGCGATCGCCTCGAGGGCGGCGTCCTCGACCCCCGCGTCGCCCCCGGCGATCGGGATGCCCTGGACGAACGCGCGACGCGTGGAGAAGGAGACGGCCCGTCCCGCGCCATCGAACAGAGCAAACTCGCAGTCGCCGTTCCAGAACGTGCCGTCCGGGAGCCACGCGACCGCGCTCTGGGCACCGGGCGCGAACAGGCCCGAGAGCGCGGGCAGATCGCCGGGGCGATCCGGGTGGGGATGCCAGGCGATTGCCCAGTCCGAGCGCCCGAGCCCGGCGAGCGGATGTCCGCCGGGCCTCCCTCCGCTGCAGCCGCCGATCGCGGTCGCGAGAAGGACGAAGAGCCCGAGGCACCGCTTCACGGGGACTCGAACCCCTCTCGCTCCACCCGCAGCACCTCTTCCACGTCCTTGTCGCCCCGCCCCGAGAGGTTGATCACGACGCGGGTGCCGGCGGGCAGCGAGGGCGCCGCGCGCTCGAGCCAGGCGAGCGCGTGCGCGGTCTCGAGCGCGGGCAGGATGCCCTCGAGCCGCGAGAGCTTGCGGAACGCGGCGAGCGCTTCCTCGTCGGTCACGCTCTCGTAGCGTGCGAGCCCGCGCTCGTGGAGCCACGCGTGCTCCGGCCCGATCGCAGGGTAATCGAGCCCGGCCGACACCGAGTGGGTCGCGCGAATCTGCCCGTCCGCGTCCTGCAGCAGGTAGGTCTCGGTGCCGTGGAGGACGCCGACCGTCGGCGCGTCCGACGCCAGCCGCGCGGCATGCCGCCCGGTCGCGATGCCGCGGCCCCCCGCCTCGACCCCGACCAGGCGCACGCGCGGGTCGCCGACAAAGTCGCTGAACAGGCCGATCGCGTTCGAGCCGCCGCCGACGCAGGCGACCAGCAGGTCCGGCACGGAGCCCGCGCCCTCGAGCGCCTCGAACTGCGCGCGCGCCTCGCGGCCGATCACCGCGTGGAAGTCGCGCACCATGGCCGGGAACGGGTGCGGCCCGAGCACCGATCCCAGGATGTAGTGCGTGTCGGCCACGTTCGTGACCCAATCGCGCATGGCCTCGTTGATCGCGTCCTTGAGCGTCTTCTGGCCCGAGGCCACGCCGCGCACCTCGGCGCCGAGCAGCTTCATGCGCTGCACGTTGAGGTGCTGGCGGCGCATGTCCTCCTCGCCCATGTAGACGACGCAGGCGAGCCCGAAGTGTGCAGCCGCCGCGGCCGTGGCCACGCCGTGCTGCCCGGCGCCGGTCTCGGCGATCACGCGGCGCTTGCCCATGCGCGTGGCGAGCAGGCCCTGCCCCACGGTGTTGTTGATCTTGTGCGCGCCGGTGTGCAGCAGGTCCTCGCGCTTGAGGTAGACGGTGAGCGCTCCGCCCAACTCGGCCTCGAGGCGGCGCGCGCGGTAGAGCGGCGTCGGCCGGCCGCAGAACGAGCGGCGCAATTCGTCGAGCTCGCGCGCGAACGCCGGGTCGGCCTGCGCCTCCCGGTACGCGGCCTCGAGCTCGGCGAGCGGTGTCATCAGGGTCTCGGGCGCGAAGCGTCCGCCGAAGCGGCCGAAGTGCCCGCTCGGGTCCGGACCGCGCGCGATCTTCGTCTCAGCCGTTGCCATGTCGTGCGGCCTCCATGAACGCGCGGATCTTCACCGCGCTCTTGATCCCGGGCGTGTCCTCCACGCCGCTCGAAACGTCCACCCGCCACGGGCGAACCACCCGGATGGCGCTCGCCACGTTGTCCGCCGTCAGCCCGCCCGCGAGCACGACGCGCCGGCGCGCGGCGAACGGCGCCGCGAGCGCCCAGTCGAACGCGTGCCCGGTGCCGCCGAGCGCGCCTTGGGCATGGGCGTCGAGCACGAACGCCTCGCACGGGGCGTCGTCGATCCCCTCGAGGCTCGCGCCGTCCTTCACCCGGATCCCGCCCCAGGTCCGCCCGGCGAGCGCGCCCAGCTCCGCGAGCGTGGCCACGAGTGCGGCCTGCGGGGCGGCATCCCGGCCGACGATCTGGGCGCGGTCGAAGCCCAGCTCGGAGAGCGCTCGCCGCACCGGGCCCGCCTCGTATGCGCCGAGCACGGCAACCGCCTCGAACGGGCGAGCCGCGTGGGCGCGCACCGCGCCGACCAGCGCGCGCGCGGCCGCGGGCGTGAGCGTGCGCGGCGAGTTCGCGGCGAGCACGAAGCCGAGCGCTTCGGCGCCCGCGTCGAGCGCGACCAGTGCGTCCTCGAGCCGGGTCAGGCCGCAGATCTTGACGCCGACCATGGCAGGCGTGCCGAGCCGGCTCAGCCGGCCGCGGCCGCGCTCGCGGCGTCGACCAGCGCGCGCACCGCGGCCGCGACGTCGGGCTCGCGCATGAACGCCTCGCCGATCAGGGCGGCGTCGACGCCCGCGCGCGAGAGGCGCGCGATGTCCTCGGCGGTCGCGATGCCGCTCTCGGAGACGACCGTCACCCCGGCGGGCACGCGCGGCCGCAGCGCGAGCGTGATGCCGGGATCGACCTGGAACGTGCCGAGGTCACGGTTGTTGATGCCGACCAGATCGGCGCCGGCCTCGAGCGCGAGGTCGAGCTCGGCCTCGGTGTGGATCTCGACCAGCGCGTCGAGTCCGCGCGCGTGCGCCTGGCGGACGAGCGACTCGAGGCGCTCGAGCGGCAGGAGCGCCACGATCAGGAGGACCCCGTCGGCCCCGAGCGAGAGCGCCTCGTCGAGCTGCCAGGCGTCGATCACGAAGTCCTTGAGCAGGCAGGGTAGCCGCGAGGCGGCGCGCGCGCGCGTGAGGTACGTCGCGTCGCCCTGGAAGTACTCGGGCTCGGTCAGCACCGACAGCGCGGCGGCGCCGCCGTCGCGGTCGCCGCGCGCGAGCGCCTCGATATCGAAATCGGCGCGCAAGAGACCCTTGGAGGGCGAGGCCTTCTTGAGTTCGCACAGGAGGCGGACCGGCGTTCTTGCGTCGGGCCGCGCGAGCGCGCGCCGGAACGCGCCGACGCGGGCCGGGCCGAACGCGGCAGGCCGGGGCGGCAACTCGGTCCCCAGGACGCGCTTGCGCTCGCGGATGGCCGCCCGGCGGCGCTCGGCGATCTCGGCGAGGATCGAAGCGGGCATGAGAAGTCGCCTTAACGGCGGCGTGCAACTCTCAGGAATTGCTGCAACTTCTCGAGCGCCTTGCCCTGGTCGACCAGCTCCTTGGCGCGGGCCACCCCGGCCGCGAGCGTGGGTACGAGCCCCCCGGCCGCGAGCGCGGCACCGGCGTTGAGCACGACCAGGTCGTGGGCCGCCCCCGGCACCGCCGAGAGCGCAGCCTCGAGCAGCGCGGCGTTCTCCTTTGCATCGCCGCCCTGGACCGAGGGGCGGTCCGACTCCGGGTGGCCGAGGCCGAACGTGCGGGCGTCGATCGTCTCCTCGACGATACGGCCGTCCTCGAGGCGGGCCACGCTCGTGGGCGCGAACACCGAGAGCTCGTCGAGCCCGTCCTCCGAGTGCACGACCCAGGCGCGCTCGGCGCCGAGGCGCTGGAGCACCTGGGCAAGCCGCGGCACCCACGCCTCATCGTACACGCCAACGAGCTGGCGCTCGGCGCCGGCGGGATTGCAGATCGGGCCGAGCACGTTGAAGACGGTGCGCACGCCGAGGTCGCGCCGCGGCTCGGCTGCGTTCTTGAACGCCCAGTGATAGGCCGGGGCAAACAGAAACGCCACGCCGATGTCCTGGATCGTGCGCGCCGCCTCGGCCGGGGTCTGGTCGACCGAGGCCCCGAGCGCCTCGAGCACGTCGGCGCTGCCGGCGCGCGAGCTGACGGCGCGGTTGCCGTGCTTGGCGACGTGCGCGCCGCCGGCCGCGGCGACGAACGCGATCGCGGTCGACACGTTGAACGTGCCCGAGCCGTCGCCCCCGGTGCCGCAGGTGTCGAGCAGCGGGCGCGGCACCGCCGGGAACGGCTGAAGCGCCTGGCGCATCGCGCGCGCGAGGCCGGCGACCTCGTCGACGGTCTCGC
>JBDTYW010000086.1:0-7379 GCA_040005445.1 Candidatus Eiseniibacteriota bacterium | reverse complement strand
AGGGCCTCTACTGCCAGGGCTGCGAGGCGTTCTACCAGGAGAAGGACCTGGTCGAGGGCAAGTGCCCGATCCACCTCGTCACGCTCGAAAAGGTGCGGGAGCGCAACTTCTTCTTCCGGCTCTCGAAGTACCAGCAGCCCTTGCTCGATCACATCGCGCGGCACCCCGAGTTCATCCAGCCCGACTTCCGCCGCAACGAGGTCGTGAACGTGATCAAGGGCGGGCTCGAGGACATCTCGGTCTCCCGGGCGTCGGTGGCGTGGGGCGTTCCCATGCCCGCCTCGATTCCGAACGGCCAGGGGCACACGATCTACGTGTGGTTCGATGCGCTCATCAACTACATCTCGGCGATCGGCTACCCGGACGAGCGCTACCTCGACTGGTGGTGCGCCGAGGACGGTAAGTCGCCGAACGCGCTGCACGTGATCGGCAAGGACATCAGCCGCTTCCACTGCATCATCTGGCCGGCGATGCTGATGTCGGCGGGGGTGCCGGTGGCGCGCGCGGCGTTCATCCATGGGTTCATCTATGCGCGCGGCGTCAAGCTGTCGAAGTCGCTCGGCAACCAGATCGACCCGGTCGCCACGAGCGCCAGGTTCGGCGCCGACGCGCTGCGCTGGTACCTCACGCGCGAGGTCGCCTTCGGCGCGGATGGAGATTTCACTTGGGAGCGCTTCATCGAGCGCTACAACGTGGACCTCGCGAACGACTACGGCAACCTGCTGTCGCGCTCGGGCTCGATGCTGCACAAGTACCGTGCGGGCGTCGTGCCGTCGACCTGGGAGCCGGGAGCCTTGGAGCATGAGATCGCCGCGCTGGCCGCGAGCTGCGCCCGGGAAACGCGTGAGGCGTGGCTGCGCCTCGCGCCCAGCGAGGCGCTCGCCGCGGCATGGAAGCTGGTCGCTCGCGCGAATGTGTACGTCGAGGAGACCAAGCCGTGGGCGCTGGCGAAGGACCCGGCGGCCGCAGCGCGGCTCGACACCGTGCTGGCGACGCTGCTCGAGGTCGGGCGGCTCGCGACGCGCTGGGCATGGCCGGTGATCCCGACCAAGGCCGAGGAGGCGTGGCGCGGCCTCGCCCTCCCCGGCGGGCCGGCCGACGCCGACCCGCGGGGCGATGCGTGGTTCGCCGGCGGTGGCGCGGCGGTGAATGCCGGGGCGACGCTGCCGCCGGTCACGATCCTGTTCCCGCGGATCGATCCCGAGAAGTTGGAGACGCCCACCCCGTGATGCGCGGTACCTTGTGATCGATTCGGTCGGCACCCCGCTGCTATACGCCGTCTTCACCGCAGTCGTGCTCGGCCTGCTGGCGATCGACCTTGGCGTGTTCCAGCGCAAGGCTCACGTCATGCGCATGCGCGAGGCCGTGACCTGGAGCGTGGTCTGGATCGGCCTCGCGGTGCTGTTCAACGTCTGGATCGGGTGGCGGTTCGGCCCCGTGAAGGGCCTCGAGTTCACGACCGGCTACGTGATCGAGAAGGCGCTCTCGGTCGACAACGTCTTCATCTTTCTCGTGATCTTCTCGACATTCCGGGTGCCGGATGCGCAGCAGCACCGCGTGCTGTTCTGGGGCGTGCTCGGCGCGCTCGTGCTGCGCGGCGCGTTCATAGCGGCCGGCGCGGCGGCGTTGCACGCGTTTCACGGCGTGATCTACGTGTTCGGCGGCATCCTCCTGCTGACCGGCGGCCGGCTGCTGGCGACGCGCGACCACGAGGAGCATCCCGAGCGGAACCCCGCGTTCCGGCTGCTGACGCGCGTGATTCCGAGCACGCCGGACTACCACGGGGATCACTTCTGGATTCGCGTCGGCGCGCGCCGCCTGGCGACGCCCTTGTTCCTCGTGCTGGTGCTGATCGAGATCACGGACGTAATCTTCGCGGTCGATTCGATCCCCGCGGTCTTCGCGGTGACGAAGGACCCGTTCCTCGTGTTCACCTCGAACGTGTTCGCAATCCTCGGGCTGCGCGCACTCTATTTTTGCGTGGCCGGGTTCGTGAGCCGCCTCAGGCACCTCAAGATCGGGCTCGCGCTCGTGCTCATCTTCGTCGCCCTGAAGATGCTGCTGACCGACGTCGTGGAGGTTCCCATCGGAGTCTCGCTCGCCGTCGTGGGGTCGATCCTGGGCGGCGCGGTCGCGACCTCGCTGCTCGCGGACCGGCGAGGCAGGACCTAGCTTCCCCAGAGGGCGAGCTGCCGCGCGGCGGCGCGTGGCCGGGCGCCCGGAGCGTGCGCAGCCTCGTGCGCCAACAGCCAGCGCTTGCGCGGGAGCCCGCCGCCGAATCCGGTCAGCGATCCGTCGGCGCCCACGATGCGGTGGCATGGCGCGACGATCGCGATCGGGTTCTGCCCCACGGCGGCGCCGACGGCACGCGCGGCGCCCTCGGCGCCGATACGGCGCGCGAGCTGACCGTAGGAGCGGGTCTCGCCGGCCGGAACCTCGAACAGCGCAGTCCAGACTGCACACTGAAAAGCCGTGCCGTACAGCCGGTGCGGCAACGCCTTGCCCTCGAGCGACGCGCCTGAGAAGTAACGCGCGAACCACTCGCGGACGGGGGCCATCGGGCCGCCGCGGCGCACCGCCTCCCGGAACTCCGCGCCCTCGACATGCGCCTCGAGACGCCTGCGGGCGGAGGCCAGGCTGCGCGCGCCGCCGAAGCCGAGCGTCACGAGGCCAAAGGGCGAGACGATCGCGAGCAGCGGGTCGATCGGCGAGTCGAACACTTCGTAGGTCAGGATCATGGACATCGCGGCTCCTCCTCGTGCGCCCGTGTGGGGTACGCGCACCCTAACGCGGCGGGACCGCCCGCGCGAGCGAAGTGTCCTGTCATGGCCGATCGCGTCCGGTGTGGTCGCCCGGCACGAACGCCTGTACCATGCACCCATGATCGACACGCACTGCCACCTCGGCTCCTCGCGCTACAAGAAGGACCGCGCCGAGGTCATGGAACGGGCGCGCGAGGCTGGTGTGACGCGCTTCGTCGAGGTTGGGTATGACCTGCCGACGTCCGAGCGGGGTCTCGCGCTGGCCGCCGAGCACGCCGACGTCTGGGCGGCGATCGGGCTGCACCCGCACGAGGTCGCAAGGGCCCCCTCAGGCGCGCTCGAGCGCCTCGGCGAGCTGGCGCGCGACCCGCGTACGGTGGCGATCGGCGAGTGCGGGCTCGACTTCTATCGCGACCTCTCGCCGCGCGACCTGCAGCGCGATTGGTTCGAGCGCCAGATCGCGCTCGCCGTGGAGGTCGACAAGCCGCTCGTGGTCCACGTGCGCGACGCGATGGACGAGGCGATCGACCGCCTCGAGCGGGCCCGGCCGCCGCGGGCGGGGGTGCTGCACTGCTACTCCGGCAACGCCGCGCAGGCACTGCGCGCGGCGGGTCTCGGCTTTGCTCTCGGTTTCGGCGGATCGCTGACCTACGGCGACGCGGCGCTCGAGGAGGCGGCGCGCGTCGCGCCGGCCGAGGCGCTGCTGCTCGAGACCGACGCGCCGTATCTCGTGCCCGAGCCGCGGGACACGAAGCGCAACGAACCCGCATTGCTGGCGCGCGTGCGCGCCCGGCTCGCGGCCCTCAGGGGCGTGAGCGAGGAAGTGATCGATGACCTCACCACGCAAAACGCCACGCGGCTTTTTGCGCCTCGGCAAGCCTGAGGAACGGACCCCGTTCGGCGACCTGACGAACGTCAAGGATCGCCTGCTCGCGCGCGGCATCAAGCCGCGCAAGAAGTGGGGCCAGAACTTCCTCACGCAGCCGGACATGGCGCGGAAGATCGTGGACGCAGCGGGCATCGCCGCCGACGATGTCGTGCTCGAGATCGGTCCCGGCGCGGGGGCGCTCACGGGCCTGCTCGCGACGCGTGCGCGGCATGTCGTGGCGGTCGAATTCGACGAGGGCCTCGCCGATCTCCTGACCGAGGACCTGGGCGATTGGGGCCGGGTGACGATCGTCCGCGGCGACATCCTCGAGGTCGCCCTCGCGGACGTGTGCGAGGGGCACAAGGTGCGCAAGGTCGTGGTCGTCGGTAACGTGCCGTACGCGATCACGACCCCGATCCTCGAGTGGCTGATCGCGCAGCGCGCGCATGTCGCCCACGGCATGGTGCTCGTGCAGCGCGAGTATGCGGCGCGCCTGGCCGCCGCGCCCGACACCGAGGACTACGGATCGCTCACGATCTTCGCGCGCTATTTCCTCCGCCTCGAGCCGTTGTTCCACGTCTCTCCCGGGGCGTTCTGGCCGCGGCCGATGGTCGATTCCACGCTCGTGCGCCTGCGCTTTCGCGAGTCGCCGCCGGTCGAGGTGCCCGACGAGGACCGGCTGTTCACGATCGTGCGCGCCGCGTTCTCGCAGCGGCGAAAGACCATCGCGAACGCGTTGCTGGCGCTCTACGGGCAGGATCGCGATCGCGTCGCGCGCCTGCTGCGCGCGGCGCACATCGCGGGCAATCGCCGGGGCGAGACGCTCGACCTCGAGGAGTACGCGCGCGTCGCGCGCCATGATCCACCGTACCGTGCGGAAGTCGAAGCCGAAAACGGCGAGACCCCGTGAGCGACGAGGTCGACCTGTTCGGCGAACCCGTGCGGCGCGACCAGGCGAAGCGCCCCTGGTTCTCGCCCAGCCGACTCAAGCTGTTCCTCGAGTGTCCGCGTCGCTACGAGTTCCAGGTCGTGCAGAAGCTGCCGACCGCGCCGTCCCCGCACATGGACCTGGGCTCGAACGTGCACGCGGCGCTGCGCGACTGGCTGCGCCTGTCCCCGCGTGAGCGCTCGTGGGACCGCCTGCTCGAGTTCTACCGCGCTGCCTGGCGCGGGAACATGCCCGCCTTTGCCGGACGCTCACGCGAGGAGCTGCAGGAGTACGGGGAGCGCGGCAAGGTCATGCTGCGCCGCTTCGCGGAGGAGACTCCGGCCGACCTCGCCCCGGTGGCAATCGAGAAGAACGTCCATGCCGACTACGGCGAGCTGGTGGTGGGCGGGCGCGTCGATCGCGTGGATGCGCTCGCCGGCGGCGTGCTCAAGGTCGTGGACTACAAGACCGGCAAGTTCCCGCGCAGCCCGGCGCGCGCCCGTGAGGAAGACCTCGCGGCCCCGGTCTACGCGCGCGGCACGAGCGCGCTGTTCGCCGGAGCGCCGGTCGTCGAGGTCGAGCACCACTACCTCGCGACCGGGGAGCGGCTGTCGTTCCCCGTGGACGAGGCCTGGCAGGTACAGAAGGACGCGGTCGTCCTCGACCTCGCGCGGCGGGTGCTGCGCGCGGAGTCGGCGGGGGAGTTCCCGCCGGCGCCGTCGAAGCTGTGCGCGTGGTGTGATTTTCGCGCGCGCTGCCCCGAGGGGCAGGCGTTCCTTGACGCCCCTTTGGGCGACCGATAGGTTGCGGCCCATGGCGCGCTCTTCCCGGCGGGGGCGATCCGGAACGACTTCGCCCCGCACGATCGTTCTCCTCTTGCTGCTGGTGATCATCACCTTCGCGGCCGGGTATGGCCTGTTGTGGGGCCGCTCGGAGGCGGGGCTGGTGGCGCGGGCTCGTCTCGGCCTGCCGGTGGACCGCTCGATGCTCGCGCGCACGATCTCCAAGACGATTCGCACGACGATCCTGCAGTTCGGCGTACCGTCGGGATCGCAGGTGATTCAGACCAACGCTTCGGATGACCCGGGCGTGCCGCGCGTGCGCTGGACGGCGTACCTGTCGGGCCGCTCGTCCACCATGCAGCTCAACGCGCGCCTGGCGGAGAACCTCGCGCGCATCCACGTGGACGTGATCGACGGCTGGGAGGACACGCTTGCCACGCCCGGCAGCGAGGTCCACCTGCTCGTCGGCGCGGGCAAGCTGGTCACGCACGAACTCGTGCTCGAGCGCCGCAACGATGTCGTCGGGGCGATCGAGAACGAGCCCGCCCGCCTGATGCTGGTGGTCGACGCGTTCGGCCCGTCCGGGAACGACAGCCTGAGTGGCGAATTCCTCAAGCTCGGCGTGCCGATCAGCGGCGCGGTGCTGCCGCGCCTCAAGGGCACGCGGGACTGGGCCGAACGGCTTTCCCGGGGCGGGCACGACATCCTCGTCCAGATCCCCCTCGAGCCGATGAACTACCCCAAGCGCGATCCCGGTCCGGGCGCGATCCTGGTGGACATGCCTGCGGGGCAGATCCAGCGCGAGGTGAAGAAGAACCTGGGCGACGTGCCCGGGGCGGTCGGCGCGACCAGCTACATGGGACAGATGGCGCTGTCCGACGAGGCGGCCATGGGCGCGGTCATGCTCGAACTCAAGCGCGCGAACGTGTTCTACCTCGATGCCCGCCCGGTGCCGACCTCGGTCGCCGCCGATCGCGCCGCGCGGCAGGGCGTGCTGTGCTTCCGCATCGACAGCGTGCTTGAGGCGCCCGGCCGCTATGATGCGGAGGTCAAGGCAGTGACTCGCCTGCTCGACGATGCGATCGACCTGGCGCGCCGGCGCGGCTACGCGATCGTGCTCGCGCACCCCGACCGGGCGTCGCTGGACGTGCTCAAACGGGCGGTGCCCAAGCTCAAGCGCTCGGGCGTCCGCTTTCAACCGGTCTCGACGTTGCTCACGCCGCAGGCCGACTGACCAGGAACCCCCGAAGAGGGAGGCTCCCATGAATCGCGACTTCCGCGCGCTCGCCGCTGCCGGCGAGCTCTGCGCCCTGTTCGCCGCAGGCATCGCCCGGGCCGATACGCCGGTGGTGACGAAGGGCGTGATGAAGAACGCCATGATCTTCCGGGGCCGCTTTCTCGAGTCGCGTTACAAGGGGGAGTTCCAGGGCCAGCCGTTCGAGGGCCCCGACAAGCGTGTCTACACGATGTTCGGCAAGATCGGCGAGCAGGAGGTCCCGCTCATGGAGATTACCTACACGCGCGCAAAGAAGAAGTAGCCCCGGGGCGCGCCCCGCGGGCCGGCTTGCCCGCGGGCTCGCCCGGCGCTATCCTCTGGGCTCGTTCCCACCCCTAACGCGGAGCCCCGGCGATGAATCCGATCTCGACCACCCCCCCCGGCCCCACGCCGGTCGTGTCCACCCCGACTCCGGCCGCCTACGCGCGTCCCGCGGAGGGCGCGCCGACCGGGCTGAGGCGCCAGTTCGTCTCGTTCTATGGCCTCAAGCTCGCTCCAGAGTGGCGCGGGCTGGACGCCGCGGCGAAGGCGCAGGGCCGCGAGGGTTTCATCGCCGCCTGCGAGGCGTTCCGGGCCGAAGGCGGCATCCTCGTGCCCTACTCGTGCGTCGGGATCCGCGGCGACGTGGACATCATGCTGTGGCGCATCCACCACGAGCTCGAGCCGCTCCAGCGCCACGCCGCGGCGCTCATGAAGAGCGCGATCGGGCCGTACCTCGCGACGCCGTACGCGCTGCTGGGGATGACCAAGCGCTCGACCTACG
>JBDTYW010000085.1:0-7465 GCA_040005445.1 Candidatus Eiseniibacteriota bacterium | reverse complement strand
CCTTGACCTCCTCGATCGCGCGCTGCTGGTGCGGCGTCTCCTCGTAGATGAACGACGCCTCGAGCTCGCGCTGCCACACCGTGTCGGGACCGAATGCATGCCCCGGCAGCGCCTTGCGCAGCGCGTAGGTGCGCAGCAGCTCGCCGGTCATCTCCTGGATCGCCTGCTTTGCCTTCGCCTTCGTGCGCGCCCACGACGACGATCCCAGGCGATGCACGCTCGGCCGCGCGCCCTCCTCGGCGGTCCACTTGCTCACGAGTTCGAGCTGGCTCACCGGCACGAACAGCTTGTCGCCCGAGCCGTACGCGATCTCGAGGCAGTCGGTTTCCTGCGCGTTCATGGTCTGCCGCGTGAGCCCCTTGTAGATGCCGATGCCGTGATCGACATGCACGACGTGGTCACCGGGATCGAGCGCGTTGAGCTCGGCCAGCGAGAGCCCGCCGGTCTTCTTGCGCCGGCGTGCGCGGCGACGATAACGCTCGAAGATCTCGTGGTCGGTGAGCAGCGCCAGCTTCGCCTCGCCGCACGTGAAGCCGTGCGCCAGGAGGCCGATGTCGAGCAGCGCCGGCGTGGCCCCGAGCAATTCCCCGAGCCGGTCGCGCTGGCCCGAGTTGTCGCATAGCACATGCAGCTCGTAGCCCCTGCCGTTCAGGTCGTTCAGGAACCCGCGCACGAGGTCGAGGTTGCGGGTGAACGCGGGCTGGGGCGCGCACGCGACCTCGAGCACGACCGCCGGGTCGCGCTTGTGGGCGATTGGCCCGAGCGCGGCCATACATGGCCGTTCGTTCGCGCCTGCGAGCGCCTCCGCCCACGGGACGAACAACTCCGCCGGCGGGGAGATCAAGGGGAAGTGCGCGACCGCGCTTTCGTGCTGGCGCGTAACCTCCTCGTCGAGACCTTCGCCGCGCGCGCGCAGCCGATCGGGGTCGTCCAGCCACACCGCTGCATCCGGCGGCAGGTACGACCACAGCGGCACCAGGTCCTGCCCGTAATGACCGGCGACACGCTCCATGCCCTCGAAGAACAGCTCACTGGTCATGCGCTCGAGACCGCGCCCGTCCAGCCGCGCGGCCTCGGCGGCGCGGTCGCCCGCCGCCCCGAGACGCTCCAGCACCTCGGCCGCCTCGCCCGGGGAGAGCGCGATCTCATAGCGCGGCAGCACGGTCGCGCTCGCCATGGACTCGACCGAGCGCTGGGACAAAGGATCGAACCGCCGCAGCGAGACCAGCGTGTCGCCGTCGAACTCGAGGCGCCACGGGTCCTCGCTGCCGAGCGAGAACAGGTCCATCAGCCCGCCGCGCACCGAGAACTGCCCGAGCGAGCTGACGATCGGCACGCGCTCGTAGCCGAGCCCGACCAGGCGCGCGACCAGGTCGTCGCGCTCGTAGTCCTGGCTCACCGTGAGCGCGAGCTCGTGGCTGACGAGCCGCTCGGGCGAGAGCACCTTCTGGGCGAGCGCGCGCACCGTGGTCACGACCACGCCCTGCTCGCCGCGCGCGAGCGCGGCCAACGTCTCGAGGCGCTGCGCGGTCACCGCCGGGTGCGGCGACGTCGAGTCGTAGGGCCTGGTCTCGGGCTCGGGGAACGGCAGCACTGCGTCGGGTCCCAGGAAGTGCTCGAGGTCCTCGCGCGCCTCCTCGGCCTTCTCCCCGTCCTCGGCGACGAGCAGGATCGTGCCGCCGGCGCGCGCGTACAGCGCCGCCACGAGCCACGCGCCCGCCGAGCCGGCGAGCCCGCGCACGCCGAGCCCGGGCGCTCCCGTGGTTCGCGCGCCCGCCGCGCGGCCTTCGCGCACGAACGCGAACAGCCGCTCGAACGCGGCGAGACGTTCGGCGGCGGCCAGCAGCCTGGCGGGACCCGATGCCGGGGTGGTGGTCGTCGGACTCAAGCGCGCCCTCCGGGGCCGATGGTCGATGCGGGGGTCATCAGGCGTGCGATCATCGTCTCCGCCACCAGGCACGCGAGCGCGAGCGCGAGCAGGGTCCAGCCGATCTCCCGGCCGTAGCGCCCCTCGCGAATCCTGCGCGCGAGGTCGACGCCGCCCTCGAGCACGACCGGCCGGTACGCCGCCCAGCGCTTGCGCGCGCCTTCGGCGGTAAGGCGGGCGAGGTCGGACTCGCGCGGATCGAGATTGACCGCGACCTCGCGGACCGGGCGTCCGCCGGCGACCACGCGGTAGAGTCCCACCTCGGTCAGCGGCGCGGACACCAGCCGGCGCGCGCCCTCCGCGATCGACTGCGTGAGCTCGACCGGGCGTCCGCGCGGGTCGGTCATGCGCAGGTCGGGCGCGCGTTCGCCCACCGGCACCGGCTGCGCGAAGCGGTCGCCGGGCTCGAGGTCCTCGCTCGCCGAGCCGCGGGCCAGCGAGCGCAACGCTTGCAGCCACAGCGGCAGGAACGCGCCGCGCGACGGGAAGTCGTTCCACTGGCCGTCGGCGTCGCTGGCGAACACCATCAGCCGTCCGTCTTCGACCAGCGCGGGCAGGTCGGTCGCAAAGCGCGCGAGCACCCGCGTCGCCGGCCCGGGCGTGAGCGTCCATGCCCGGTGGAACGCGGCCTGCGACAGCGGTTCGCCCGCGCGCGCCGCGAAACCCTCGAACGCCGGGTGACCCTGCGCGGCGAGGCGCAGCGTCCACTGGCCGCCGCCGGCATCCCGCGCGGCGCCCAGGCCGAGCCCGCCGAGTGCGGGGAAGAGCTTGCCGCCGTAGAACTCCGCGCGCGCACGCTGGCCGAGCACGACCGCGACCGAGCCGCCGCCCTTCGCGTAGTCGACCAACGCGGAGAGCGCGCCCCCGGGCAACTCGGGCACGTCGCTCAGCAGCACCGCGTCGAGGCCCGAGAGCGCGCCGGAGGTGAGCGACGAGCCCTCGAGCCGGCGAAAGCTTACCTGCCCGGCATCCTGCCCGGCGGCGAGCGCGATCGAGAGCGGCGAGCCCGCCTGCGCGACGCCCTCGATCAGGCCGACCTGCGTGCGCCCGCCGGGGCCTGAAGCGAACCAGCGATGGTTGTCGGCGTCGAGCGCGTCGTCGGGCAGAAACGCCTCGCCGCCGCCGGTCGGCGCCTCGGAGAGCGGCACGAGCGCGCTGCCCTCGCCCGCGCCGAGCGTGACGAACGCGCGGCCGATCTCGCGCGCGCCCGCGCGCACGCCGGCCGCGACGTCGCCCGATGCGGCGCCGAAGCTCTTGACCGTGACCTCGGCCGCGCCGCCGCCCGCCGCCGCGAACCACGTGCCCGCCGGGCGCGACGGCAGGAGATCGCCCGCGTCCGAGGACAGGCCCGTGGAGGCGCCGCGCAGGCGCGCCCCGGTGAGCGCGAGGTTGTCCGGTCGCGCCGACTCACCGACCGGCACGATGTAGAAGCGCAGCCCGGTCGGCAGTGTCCCCCGGACCGAGGAGTCGCGCGCCGCGCCGACCAGGCCAGCGATCTGCAGGTCGGAGATCAGGAACAGTTCCTTGTTGATCTGCGGTCGCCGGGCAAGGAGGTCCAGCCCGCGCGCGAGTGCGGCCTCGATGTCCGTCGGGAACGGGCGCGGCGCGAGCGCCTCGACCGCGGCGCGCGCGCGCGCGTGGTCGCTGGTCGCATTCGGAAACAACGCCTCAGGCGCCGCGTCGAACCCCACGATCTGGACCTCGTCACCGGGCTCGAGCGCGTCGAGGACCACGCGCGCCTTCTCGAGCGCGCGCTCGGAGAGCGCGGTGCGCGATTCGACCGCGCCCATCGAGGCGGAGCGGTCGATCAGCAGCACGACCGACGATGCCGCGCCCGCGCCGCCCTTGCCGAGCGCACCCTGGAGCGCGGGGCGCGACAGCGCGAGCGCGAGCAGCGCGATCGCGAGCACGCGCAACGCAAGCAGGAGCAACTCGCGCAGGCGAAAGCGCCTGAGCTGGGCGACGTTGACCTCGCGCAGGAACTCGACCGAGGAGAACTCGATCCGCCGCGGGCGCTTGCGCGTCAGCAGGTGGATCACGATCGGGATCGCGGCGGCTCCGAGGCCCAGCAGGTAGAGCGGGTTGAGGAAGGTCATGTCTTAATGAAGCCGCCGGCGCTTTTCGAGGTAACGATAGAGCGCCTGGTCGTACGGGGTCCGGGTGTCGAGCGCGACGTAGTCAATCCGTGCGCGCCGGCACTCGGTGCGGTAGCGCTCGGACCAGGCGTCGAGCCGCTGCTTGTAGCCGCCGCGCACCTCCCACGGCTCGAGCGCGACCTCCTCGCCGGTCTCCGAGTCGACGAAGGTTGCGGGCTGGTCGAAGTCGAACTCCCACTCGGCCGGGTCCATGATGTGGAACACCAGCACCTCGTGCTGCCGGTGGCGGAAGTGCGCCAGGCCCGACAGCACCTCGTCGGGCGGGGCGAGCAGGTCCGAGAACAGCACGACCAGTCCGCGCCTTCGGATGCGCTCGGCGAGGTGGTGGAGCGACGCCGGGAGCGCGGTCCTGCCGCCCGGCCGGACCTGGTCGAGCTCGCGCAGCAGCACCTCGAGGTGGGAGCGGCGCGCGCGCGCGGGCACGAAGCGCTCGACCTTCTCGGCGAACGTGAGCAGCCCGACGCCGTCCTGCTGATGCAACATCAGGTACGCCAGCGCCGCGGCGAGCGAGCGCGCGTACTCGAGCTTGCTCACCTCGCCCGGCCGAGACACGTAGCCCATGGACGCCGAGTGGTCGAGCACGAGGTGCGCACGCAGGTTGGTCTCGTCCTCGTACTGCTTGACGTAGAAGCGGTCGCTCTTGCCGTAGACCTTCCAGTCGACGGACTTGAGCGGGTCGCCGGGCATGTACGGGCGGTGCTCGACGAACTCGACGGAGAATCCGTGGAACGGGCTGCGGTGCAGTCCCGAGATGAAGCCCTCGACCACGAGCCGCGCCTTGAGGTCGAGCCCCGAGAGGCGCGACACCACGGCCGGATCGAGGAACCGGCGGGACAGGTCGCCGGGGGCCGCGGCGCTCACGCGACCTCGGCGGGCACGGCCTCGATCAGGTCGGCGATAATGCGATCGGCCTTCACGCCGTCGGCCTCCGCGTTGAAGTTCGTCACGATGCGGTGCCTGAGCACGAGCGGCGCGATCGCGCGCACGTCCTCGATGCCAGGCGCGAACCGGCCGGCCATCGCGGCGCGGGCCTTGGCGCCGAGCACGAGAAACTGCGACGCGCGCGGCCCGGCGCCCCAGGTCACCCAGTTCTTGATGAACGCGGGCGCGTCGCCCTCGGGGCGCGACGCCCGCGTCAGGCGCACCGCGTAGCGCACGACGTGCTCGGCCGCCGGCACGCGGCGCACCAGCGCCTGGAGCGCGAGGATGTCCGCCGCGCCGAGGACGCGACGAATGTCGGGCTCGCCCGCGCCCGTGGTCTCGAGCACGATGCGCTCCTCCTCCGCCTGCGACGGATAGCCGACCGGCACGTTGAACATGAAGCGGTCGAGCTGGGCTTCGGGCAGCGGGTAGGTACCCTCGAGCTCGATCGGGTTCTGCGTCGCGAGCACGAAGAACGGCAGCTCGAGGTGATGCGTCTGACCGCCGGCAGTGACCTCCTTTTCCTGCATCGCCTGCAGCAGCGCGGCCTGGGTCTTGGGAGGCGTGCGGTTGATCTCGTCGGCGAGCACGATGTGCGCGAACACGGGGCCCTTGATGAAGCGGAACACCCGGCGGCCGCCGTCGTCCTCGAGCACCTCGGTGCCGGTGATGTCCGACGGCATGAGGTCGGGCGTGAACTGGATGCGCGAGAACGACAGGTCGAGCGCGCGCGCGAGGCTGCGGATGAGCAGCGTCTTGGCGAGGCCGGGCACGCCGACGAGCAGGACGTGTCCGTTCGCGAACAGCGCGGTGAGCAGGCCGTCGATCACGTCGACCTGGCCGACGATCGCCTTGCCGAGTTCCTTCCGGATGCCGTCGCGCGCCTCGCGCAGGCGCTCGATGCCCTTGAGATCGTCTCCCGCCGCCACCATCTCCGCCATGCCGATCCTCCGATCCGAAGCGCAAAAACCCGCCACCGCCCGGGCCCGGGCCATCGCGGTCGATTCACGAGAGGGCGCGCCCGGCGAGTCGCGGGCACGGACCATGAGCCTAGCAGCGCCTTCGCGGCCGGGCAACGCGCCCGGCCGCACCGGCCCTGATTGGACGAAAACCTGACGCGGGGGCGCCCTCCGGGCTCAGCCCTCGCGGGCTTCCTTCACCCAATGGCCGCTGCCCTTGTTGCGCAGGACCGGGGCGGCGGGATCGATGGGCAGGATCGTCACCTTTTCGATCCGGTCGATGCGGAACGACTTGGCCGCCTGGTCGAGATGGCAGTAGCCCTCGAGGAACAGCGTGCCGTCGCGGGCGAACAGGTGCGAGGGGGTGACGCGTCTCGGGCCGGTGCCCTTGCTGCCGCCGCGGTATTCCACGGTCAGGTCGGCGCGCCCGGCGACCGCCTCGTCGATCGCGACCAGGTCGGAGGGCAACTCGTACGGGATCTCGGAGAACTGGTCGAACGTCAGGAGCCCGCCCGCGAGTTTGCACACGTCCGCGACCGTGACCTGATCGGCCGGGCCCATCGCCGCCACGCAGCGCCGGAACAGCTCCATGGTCGAGAGCGCGTCGGGCAGCGCGCGGTGCGCGGCCACCTCGGGCAGGCCGAGGAACTGGACGAGCGTCGGCAGCGCGTAGTTGCGCGCGCCCGGGAACAGCCGCTTCGGCAGGATCGAGGTGTCGAGCGCGGCGATGCGCGGCACGCCCTTGCCGGCACGCAGCAGGGCGTAGGTCATCGCGCCGAGGTCGAACGGCACGTAGTGCGCGACCAGCACGCCGTCGCCGACGAACGCGAAGAAGCGCTCGAGCCCCTCGACCGGCGCAGGCCGGCCGACCACGTCGGCATCGGTGATGCCGTGGATCTTGACGACCTCGGGCGGCATGGGCACGCCGGGATTCACGAGCTCGGCGAACGTGGTCTCGACGTCCACCGGAGCGGTCTCCCCCTCGGGGGCCGGGCCGGGCCGGAAGCGAAAACGCACGCCTGCGATCTCGACCAGGCGGGCCGAGACGTTCGAATAGCCGGTCGCCTCGGTGTCGAATGCCACCCAGGGGACCTCGTTCAGCCGGCGCTGGAGGAGGGGCGTCACGTCCATGGCCGCACTATAGCAACAGCGGCCGCGGCCGTGCGGATCGCGGCGTGGCGGCCCGGGCGTCGCCGGCCTTATGCTGCGCGGCGTGAACGCTCCCCTCCCCTCCCCCGGCGCCGGCCTGTTCCGCTTCGCCGGGTCCGACGTCGCCCTGCTCGTCCTCTACGGCGCGTTTCTCGTCTACGTGACGGCGCGCATCTTCGGCCCGCACCGGCGCGACGTGGGCGAGTACCTCGTGGCCTCGCGCGCGGTCACACTGCCCGGCTTCGTCGCCACGCTGGTCTCGACGTGGTACGGGGGCATCCTCGCCGTCGGCGAGTACTCGTACCGCTACGGCGTCTCGAACTGGCTCGTGTTCGGCGTGCCGTACTACCTGT
>JBDTYW010000084.1:0-7469 GCA_040005445.1 Candidatus Eiseniibacteriota bacterium | reverse complement strand
TTAATCCGCTGGCAAAAATCATCTGCCAACACGCAGATGGCTCTGGCTGCCTAGTCCTAACCGACTAGTGTAACCACGTTTCGCCCGGGCCTGCCGCTCGGCACGGAACGAAGCGTCGCTAAAGAGCGGCTGGTCGGAAGCCTTGCCCGGGGGCTGACGACGAGAGCAACACGGGCTAGCGCCGCGGAACCCCTGGCGATCGGGGCCCGAGGAGCGAAGGCACAAAAGATCGACGAAGCATGTGGCGCCTGTCGGGGATCGTTTTTCGGACGCGGGTTCGACTCCCGCCGCCTCCACCAGCAACACTCGGCTCCGGGCCCTCGGGCCCGGGGCCGTTCGGTTTTCAGCGCGCGCGATCGCCGCCTGGCTTCCGGGCCGGCGTGCTCGACACGTCCCCGAACCAGCGCGCCAGGACGGACTCCGCCGGCTTGTTCTGCGGCGTGAAGTCGATGTCGTCCGGTCCTCCGGCGGCGCCGTGGTTCGCGTACCACTTCCAGACGAATGCGCCCGCGAACCACGGTCGGGACCAAAATGCGCGAAAGAACGCCTCGTAAGCGCGCGCCTGCGTGCCGGTCGAGACCCGAGCCGACGTCCCCGACATGTGCTCGCCCCATTCCCAGGGGCGCGCTGCGGCGTCGGGCGTGCTCTTCCACCCGACCTCGGTGAACAGGACCGGGCGCCCCTCGCGCACGCTCAGGCGCTCGAGCGACGCGGCGATGGGATGCCAGGCCGCCACGAGGTCGTCGACGCGCGGCTCCAGCCTGTCGGTCAGCGGGTAGTAGGCCTGGACCCCGATGTAATCGAGGCGATTCCAGAACGGGACGTCCGTGATCTCCTCGTACCAGTTGGCCGCATAGGTGAGCCGTCCGTGATACACGGCGCGGACGTCGGCGATCAGGCGCTCCCAGTCCCGGGGGCTCCGCTTCACCGAGCGATGCAACTCGGCGCCGACACACAGGACCTCGACGCCCGCGGTCTCGGCAAGCCCGGCGTAGTGCAGCACGAAGCGGCGATAGCTCTCGAACCACGCGGTGCGGCCCGCCTCGTCCGGCGCATCAATGTCCGCGAGCCAGGTTCCCGGCGCAGGGCGCGTGAGCCAGATCTGCGGCTTGAGCATGGTCCGCATGCCGTGGGCGCGCGCGAGCCGGGCGATCGTTACGATCCCCGAGTCGCTCTCGCTCCACATGACGTCCCGGGTGGCGATTCGGACCTCGGTGCTGGTCGCGTTCTCCTGCCAGCCGAACGGGCCCAGAACGAGCCACTCGACGTGATCGCGCAACAGGGGTCGCAGCGCATCCTCGCTGAATCTCCGGCCGGCGACGAAGTTCACCCCGCGAATCTTACCGTCGCGTGAGTAGCGATCCTGCGTTTCCGGAAACCGGAGCCCGGCCTGCGCCAGGCGAACGGTCTCCTGCCCGGCGCCGCCGGGAGGCGGAGGTCGATCAGGCCCCACGAGCAGGATGCAGAACGCCGGCAGTGCGAACACTCGAAGCGCGCGGCCGGGGCCTCCGATCGACCGAAATTCGGTTCGACGTGGAATCGTGGGCATGGTTCGTTGGCGCTCGTCCGCGGCGCATCAGCGCGCCCGGCGCGCCTCGATCGCCTTCCTGCCTTCGCCGGGCCGGGCGAGGGCCGGGTTGATCTGCCGCTCGAACGCGGCCGGGTCGGTCGTCGGCAGCTCGCACACGCCGCGCTCGCACACGTACGCGGTCGCGCGCCCGCCCTGCGCGACCTTGCCCTCGAGCAGCGGCACGAGCGCCGTCTGCCGCGCGAGATCCGCGCCCTCCACCGCGACGGTGATCACCCGGTTCGGCAGGTAGTTCGCGCGCAATTTCGCGAGCATCGGCTCGGCCTCCGCGCGCTCGTGGGGCACGACGATCAGGATCTCCCGCGGCACCGCGAGCCGGAAGTCGACCGCCAGCAGCAGCTCGGGGAGAGCCGTCGCCGATGCCGCGATCGTCTTCGTGAACGCGCGCTGCGCGCGCTCGGCGCGAACCCGGTAGGCGTCGTTGGTCGTGAGTTCGGCGAGGCGCAACAGGTTCATCGCCTCGACCGAGTTGCCCGAGGGCTCGGCGCCGTCGTTGTCGGGCTTCTCGCGCGCCAGCATGGTCTCGCTCGACCGGCCCGTGAGGAAATAGCCGCCGTGCGCCGGGTCCTCGAAGTCGCGCGCGAGCACCCGGTCGAGCGCGATCGCCTCGCGCAGCCAGCGCGGCTCGCCGGTGGCCTCGTAGAGGTCGATCAGGCCGGCGATGAGGAACGCGTAGTCGTCGAGGAATGCCGGCCCGCTGGTCTGCCCGTCCTTGATGCTGCGTACCAACAGGTCCCCGCGGCGCATCCGGCCGAGCACGAAGTCGGCGGCTCGCGCCGCGCGCGCCGCGTACGCGGGCTCCCCGAGCGCGAGCGAGGCGCGCGCCAGCGCGGAGATCATGAGCCCGTTCCACGAGGCGAGGATCTTCTCGTCGCGCGCCGGTGGCGGACGACGGGCGCGGGCGGCGTAGAGCGCCTCGCGCAGCGCATCGAGGCGGGCTCGCTTCTGCGCCGACAGCGGCTGGTCGGCCGCCACGGCGAGGATGTTCCGGCCTTCGTAGTTGCCGGCCCCGGTGACGCCGTAGTGATCACGCACCAGCCGGGCGCCCTCGCGGCCCACGGCAGCCTCGATCTCGGCCGGCGTCCATGTGAAGAAACGCCCTTCCTCGCGGCGGCCGTCGGGTCCCGGGCTGTCGGCATCGGTCGCCGAGTAGAACGCGCCGTCGGGCGAGGTCATGTCGCGCTCGAGGTATCGGAAGATGTCGCGCGCCACGCGCGCATACGATGAATCGCCGGTCGCCTGAAAGCCCTCGACGTAGGCCATCGCGAGCAGCGCATTGTCGTACAGCATCTTCTCGAAGTGGGGGACGAGCCACCGCTCGTCCGTCGAGTAGCGATGGAAGCCGCCGCCGACCTGGTCCCTGATCCCGCCGTCGGCCATGCGATCGAGCGTCCGCCGCGCCATGGCGAGCGTCTGGGCGTCCCCGGTGCGCCGGTAGTCACGCAACAGCAGGCGGATCGGCAGGCTGCTCGGGAACTTGGGAGCACCCTGAAGGCCGCCGTTCACCGGATCAAAGCGCGTCGCATAGGCATGGAGGGCGGCCTCGATCGCGCTCACGCCGGGCAGGGAGTCGGAGGAGGCGCTGCCGGCGAGCATCTGCTGGATCCCCGCGGTGATCTGCGCAGCGGCCCCCGCGACACGATCGGGCTGCTGACCGTAGACCTCGCGCAACTGGCGCAGGATGGTCAGGAACCCGGATCCCGCGCCGCGGTCGCCGTCGCGCGCCGGGAAGTAGGTCCCGCCGAAGAACGGCTTGCGATCGGGCGTGAGCCACACCGTCATCGGCCAGCCGCCGCGCCCCGACAGCATCTGGACCGCGCTCATGTACACCGCGTCCACGTCCGGACGCTCCTCGCGGTCCACCTTGATCGCGACGTAGTTCTGGTTGAGGAAGCGCGCGATCTCCTCGTCCTCGAACGACTCTTCCTCCATGACGTGACACCAGTGGCAGGTCGAGTAGCCGACCGAGAGCAGCACCGGCCGGTGGAGCCGACGGGCGGTCTCGAACGCCTCGTCGCCCCACGGGTACCAATTCACCGGGTTGTGGGCGTGCTGCTTGAGGTAGGGGCTCGACTCGAGGAACAGCCGGTTCGTGTACATCGGCGTTCCGTCGGCGCGCAGGTGGCGCGTGCGGGGCCGGTATCCGGCCGGCCGGGTGCGCCATGCCTCCGCCAGGCGGCTCGCGAGTTCGACCGGCGGGAGCGGCGCCCCCGGCAGAGAATCAGAGAATGCAAGGGCGCCCGCGGATCCGTCGCGGGACGCGGCGGCGTCGCGCGAGCTGCCGCCGCAGCTTGCGACCGCGACGCCCAGGATGGCCGCCCCGATGCCCGCCGCGAACCAGGATCGCTGACCCATCACTCGATGCCTCCCAAGGGGTTGCCCGGGCGAAGCGGGCTCGAGCCCCGGGCCGCACCCGCGCCTGCCTGAACTTTACCCTATGGGTGCCCGCGCCGAGTTCTTTACAGTCCTGCGGTCCCCGCCGCGATCCGCCGGCCGCAAGCCCCCGCCCATTCCGCCCCGCTGGAGCCATCCCATGAAACCGATTCTCGTGATGTTGGTCGCCATTGGGCTCGTGCTGTCGCGTCCGCACCCCGCGGTCGCGCAGGCCGACTCACCGGCGGAATCCGATTCCACCCACATCGCCGCCGTGCGCGAGCTGTGCGACGTGCTCGGCCTCGCGCAGCAGAGGGCCTCGGCGCCTGGGGTCATGCTCGACCAACAGGTCAGGCTGAATCCCGCGCTCGCCCCGTACCGGGACGTGTTGGCGAACTGGTCGCAGCGGTATCTCTCGTGGGAGCAGATGGAGCCCGAGATCGTGAGGCTGTACGCCGCGACGTTCAGCGACCAGGAGGTGCGGGCGATCACCGCGTTCTACCGTACGCCCGCCGGCCAAAAGGCGCTTGCCAGGATGCCCGAGCTGACGCAAAAAGGGGTCGAGCTCGGCGCCGCCGCCGCGCAGCAACACATGCCGGACCTGAAACGCATGATCGAAGAACAGGGCGCGAAGTCGGGGCGCACGGACTCGCGTTTGTAGTGGCCCCGCGTGGGGTTTGCAGATTTCGACCGCCGGGCCTCGCAACGCGCAGTTGAAGTCGCCCGGAATGGGTTCTACATTGGGGGGCTTTCCGGGGCGATCGGCCCGGCAGGAGGGGGCGGGATCGTGGAAGCCGGGTTCGCCGAGCGAATGGCCGACGTGCGCGCGCGACTGGAGCGTGCGAGTGCGCGGG
Organism: Candidatus Eiseniibacteriota bacterium; assembly: GCA_040005445.1. Lineage (GTDB taxonomy): Bacteria > Eisenbacteria > RBG-16-71-46 > RBG-16-71-46 > DASYSL01 > JANPEF01. The sequence goes on along the minus strand of JBDTYW010000084.1, from coordinate 2,654 downwards.
CCGGCCGCTCCGTCCGGGCGGTCACGCTGGTGGGCGCAAGCAAGACCGTGCCCGCCGACCGAGTGGCGGAGGCCGTGACGGCCGGACTGGCCGACCTCGGCGAGAACCGCGTGCAGGAGGCCGAGGCCAAGATCCCCGCGGTGCACGCCGCGCTGGCGGCCGGGGCGCCGGTGCCCGTCTGGCACCTGATCGGCCACCTGCAGTCGAACAAGGCCCGCCGCGCCGTGGCCCTGTTCGACTGGATCCACTCGGTGGACTCGGTCCGCCTGGCGGATGCGCTCGACCGGCTCGCCGCGGAACTTGGCCGGCGGCCCAGCGTGCTGATCGAGGTCAACACCTCGGGCGAGGCCTCGAAGGCAGGCGTGGCCCCGGGCGAGACGCGCGGCCTGGCGGAACACGTTGCACGGCTTCCGCATCTGAAGCTGCGCGGTTTGATGACGATCGGGCCGGTGGTCGAGCGCGCCGAAGACGCGCGCCCGGCGTTCCGGGCGCTGGCGGGCCTGCTCGCGGAAACGCGGCGAGCGCTCGGCGACTCCGCGGAGGCATGCGACACGCTGTCGATGGGGATGAGCGGGGATTTCGAGGTCGCGGTCGAGGAGGGCGCGACCATGGTGCGCGTCGGCAGCGCGCTGTTCGGCGCGCGCGACGCGGCCGCCTAGAACTGGGGACCGGATGTTCGTCTTGGGAAACTTTCTGACGGCGGTCGCGAACGTGCTCGGCGGCGTGATCAACCTGTGGTCGTTCGTGATCATCGTATCGGCGGTGCTGTCGTGGTTGCCGATCGACCCGTATCACCCGGCCGCCACCGTCGTGCGCAGGATCTCGGACATTCTGTGCGACCCGATCCGGCGCATCGCGGCGCTGCAGAGTCTCGGCATCGACCTGTCGCCGCTGTTCGCGCTCCTGCTCCTGCAGTTCACGAACCAGTTCCTGGTTTCGTCGCTGCGCGAGTTGGGCGCGCGCATGGGCTGAGGATCCGGACGTCGCCGAACTGCGCCTCAGGGTGACGCCCGGCGCGAAGACCAGCGCCTGGACGGGCACGATGCCCGACGGCCGGCGCAAGCTGAAGATCGCCGCGCCCGCGATCGAGGGCCGCGCGAACGAGGCGCTGCTCGCGTTCGTGGCGACGAGCCTCAGACTGCCGAAACGGGCGGTCCGGCTCGCCCGCGGCACGGCCGGGCGGGACAAGGTGGTCGTGGTGGACCTCGATCCGGAAGAGCTCGCGCAGCGGATGGCTGCGTGCGCGGAACCCAAGGAGAAGCGATGAGCACCACGAAGGATGCGGCCGCCCCGAGCGAACTCAAGCGCCAGATGGACGAGGCGGTGGCGTACCTCCGGGGACGCACGAAAGTCGTCCCCGAAGTCGCGGTCATCCTGGGCACCGGCCTCGGCACGCTGGCCGAGGGGCTCACGGTCGAGACCACGGTGCCGTATCGCGACATCCCGCACTTTGCCGTCTCGACCGTCGAGAGCCACAAGGGCGAGCTCGTGTTCGGCAAGCTGGGCGGGCGCCCCGCGGTGGTAATGAGTGGCCGCGTGCACTTCTACGAGGGCTACACCATGCGCCAGGTGTCGTTCCCGGTGCGCGTCATGCAGGCCCTGGGCGCCCGGACGCTGATCGTGTCGAATGCGTGCGGCGGCATGAACCCGCTGATGGAGGCGGGCGACATCATGCTCGTCACCGACCACATCAACCTCATGGGTGACAACCCCTTGATCGGTCCGAACGACGAGAGCATCGGGCCGCGCTTCCCGGACATGAGCCAGCCCTACGACCGCGCGCTGCTGCGCCTGGCCGAGGACGTCGCGCTCGCCGAGGGACTCAGGGTCCAGAAGGGCGTGTTCGTCGCCGTCGCCGGCCCGAACCTCGAGACCGCCGCCGAGTATCGCTTCCTGCGCGGCATCGGCGCCGACGTCGTGGGGATGTCGCTCATTCCCGAAAACCTCGTCGCCGTGCACGGCGGGATGCGCGTGCTCGCATTCGCCGTGATTACCGATCGCTGTCTGCCCGACGCCCTCGAGCCGGTGGACATCCCCAGGATCCTCGCCGTCGCGGCGGAGGCCGCGCCGCGACTCGATCGCCTCGTCACGCGCGTGGTCGCGCGGCTGGACGAGGTGCCCCTGACCCGCGAGCGCCACGCTTGAGCGCCGTCGGCGGAGGACGCATTTCATGAGCCCGCGCACCGGAACGACCTCGAAGTCGGCGAAGCCCGCCGCCCCCAGGGCCGCGAGCCGGGCCGCCGCCGCGAAGCCTGCGGCGACGCGCGCCAGGACTCCGGCCGCCGCGAACACAGCCCGGCCTGCCGCGAAGCCGGCCCGGCCCGCCGCCGTCGCGAAGACTGCGCCCGCGAAGAAGGCGGCGCCGCCGACGAAGGCGACGCCCCTCAGGAGCGCGCCGGCCGCCGCGAAGTCGCCGGTCGAATTGCCGGTCAACCGGGTGACCAAGAAGGATCACAAGCACTTCGAGGAGCGCCTGCTCGAAGTGCGCGGCCGCCTGCTGAAGGAACTGGGCTATCTCGAAGCCAACGTGCTGAAGCAGAACCAGCGGGATGCGTCGGGGGACTTGTCCGGATATTCATTCCACATGGCGGATCAGGGCACCGACGCCATGGAGCGCGAGAAGGCGTTCCTGTTCGCGAGCTCGGAGGGGCGTT
>JBDTYW010000083.1:0-7487 GCA_040005445.1 Candidatus Eiseniibacteriota bacterium | reverse complement strand
GGCGAAGCGGTTCCACGGGCAGGCGTCGAGGCAATCGTCGCAGCCGAAGATGCGCTGCCCGATGAGCGGGCGCAGCGGCATCGGGATCGCGTCCGCGAGCTCGATCGTCAGGTAGCTGATGCAGCGCCGGGCGTCGACCTGGTAGGGCGCGGGGATCGCGCCGGTGGGGCAGGCGTCCATGCAGCGCGTGCACGAGCCGCAGCGGCGGACGGCGGCGGCGTCGGGCTCGAGCGCGACGTCGAGCAGCAGCTCGCCGAGCATCGCCCAGTTGCCCGCCTCGCGCTGGATCAGGTGCGCGTGTTTGCCGAGGAAGCCCACGCCCGCGCGCTCGGCCCACGTGCGCTCGAGGAACGGCCCGGTGTCGACCGAGGTGCGTGCCTCGCAGCCGGGCCACCGCGCGCGCGCGAATCGCGCCAGCGCCTTGAGCCGGGATCCGACGGCGCGGTGGTAGTCGCGGCCGCGCGCGTAGCGGGCGATGCCGGCGTCGCGGCCCGTGGGCTCATCCGGGCGGTGGTAGTTCCAGGCGACGGCGACGAGTGAGCGCGCGGCGGGCCACAGCGTGCGCGGGTGGCTGCGCTCCTCGACCATGCGCTCGAGCCACTCCATCGCGCCGTGGTCGCCGCGCGCGAGCCACGCGCGGTAGTGCGCGGCGCCCGCCTCGGCGGCCGGGTCCGGGACGTCGAGCCGCGCCACGCCCGCGCCGACGAAGCCGAGGCGCAACGCCTCCTGCTTGATCGCCGCGCTCCCGGCGCGCTCAGCCTGCAGGCGGGGCGCTCCCGAGGTAACCGACGACCAGCACGGTGATGTCATCGGCCTGCTGGTAGCCGTTGGCGAACGCGTTGACCCCGTCGATGACGTGGCTGACCAGATCATCGGCGCACTTCGGCCCCGCGGCCCTGAGGCAGTCCTCGAGGCGCTTCTCCTCGAACTGCTCGGTGGTCGAGTCCTCGGCCTCGGTCACGCCGTCCGAGTAGAGGATCAGGCGATCGCCCGGCGCGAGCGTGACCTCGTCCTCGTCGTAGGACAGCCCGGGGAACGCGCCGACCATCAGGCCGCCGCGATCGAGCTTCCGGATCTCGCCGCCCGCGGTCAGCAGGTACGCGGGGTTGTGTCCCGCGCTGGTCAGGCGCATGCGCCCCTCGGCGTCGATCACGCCGTAGGCGATGGTCGCGAAGCGCCGGTCGACGCTGCGGCGCAGCAGCGTCTGGTTGAGCCTTGCCATGGCCTCGCCGGGCCCGGTGAGCGTCTGCGCCGAGGATGCGAGGATGCCCTGGATCGCGGCCGCCAGCAGCGCCGCGCCCGGGCCCTTGCCCGCGACGTCGCACAGCGCGAAACCGAGCCGCCCGTCCGGGAACTCGATGTACTCGTAGAAGTCGCCGCCGATCGCGCGGCAGGGAATCGTCGTGCCCGCGAGCTCGATCGCCGACGTCGAGAATCGGCGCGGCGGCAGGAGCGCGCGCTGGATGTCGGCCGCGACCGACAGCTCGCGCTCGAGCTTGATCTTCTCCTCGGAGTCGCGCACCAGGCGCGCGTTCTCGATCGCCACCGCGGCCTCTGCGGCGAGCTGCTCGAACGTGGCGTGGAGCTCGCCGGCCTCGAGCTGGCCCAGCCCCGCGCTGTCGACGTAGAGTACGCCCATGGGCTTGCGCGCGGCGGCCTGGGCAGCGGTGTCGCCGGTGTCGAACTCCGCAGTGCGCACGCGCGGCAGGGGCGCGCACAGGATCGAGCGAATCTTGAGGTCCATCTGCGTGTGGCGCGAGTCCGGCACCTCGTTCTCGTAGACCAGCTTGCCGGTCTCGAACACCTGCTTCGGCACCGAGCGGCTGAGCTTGAAGTCACGCCCGGGCAGCGTCTGGTTCTTGCGCCCGCGCGCCATGCGCACGTCGAGTTCGCCCTCCTTGTTGGCCATCATCACGAACCCGCGCTCTGCGCCGGCGAGCGCGATCGCGTGGTCGACCACGATCGCGAGCACTTCCTCGAGCACGCGGCCCTCGACCATCGCGCGCAACGCCTGGCCGAGCATGCCCATCGCGCCGCGGGGGCGCGCCGGGGCGTTTGCCTCGGCGATCGCGGCGGCCGCGGCGGCCTGCCCGGACGAGCCGGCGAGCGTGCGCGTGTCCCCGCCCGCGATCTCGTGCTTGCCGGTCGACATCTCGGCCGAGACCAGCTGAAACTCGATCGGCGGGTGATTGGGCGAGCCGAGCTGGATCTGGTCGCCGTGCACCAGCGCCCCGCGATCGATCTTCTCGCCGTTGAGGTACGTCCCGAAGCGCGAGTTCGTGTCGGCGACGAAGTAGCGCTCCCCCTCGCGCAGGACCTCCGCGTGGTGGCGCGAGACGTCCGCCTCGGAGAGAACGAGCTCGTTCTCGTGATGCCGCCCGAGGCGGAACGGGAATTTGGTCACGGGAACCGTGCGAAAACCCCCGGGCTGGGGAACGACGAGTCGGGCTTCATCCATGGGATCGGGCGTCCTCGGGCAATCGGTTTTTCGTCGGACAGGGGACGAGCGCAGCTATCTTAACCGACATGCCCCTGCGCCCGCCCGAGTTCCGATTCTGCCTCGCCTGCGGCGGCCCGCTCTCGCCCGGCGGGCTGTGCCCGAAATGCGGCGAATCCCGGGTGCCCCGGCCCACCCCGGCGGTGGCGGTCGCCGTCGTCGAAGCCAGCCAGGTGCTGCTGGTCAAGCGTCGCTACGCGCCCATGGTCGGGTACTGGGCGCTCCCGGCGGGCTACCTCGAGGGCCATGAGGATCCCTGGCGCACGGCCCGGCGGGAGGCGCGGGAGGAGACCGGTCTCGAGATCCGCCCCACGCGCCTGATGGGCGCGTTCCCCGGCGGGGGACAGGACGGCCCGGTCGTGCTGCTCGTGTTCAGCGGGACGGTCGAGGGCGGGCGCCTCGAGGCCGGCGACGATGCCTCCGAAGCGGGATTCTTCCCGCTCACCCGGCTCCCGACCCCGCTCGCGTGGGGACCGCACCGCATCGTCCTGGCGTCTCTGCTCCAGCAGCACGGGCTGCCGGTTCCGCCCGCCCTGCTCGGTCCGGCCCACGGCAGATGAAAGTATCCTTCTCCTGAAAATATGTGTTGCATCGCACAATGGGGATCATCTAGGGTTCTTCAGTCGGATCGAATTCGGGGTCCATAAAGATTTGTCTAATCCAATACGATAAACCGTACACACCTAATTGTGGGGGCGACGGGCTGAAGCCCTCCGGCTCCGTATCATTTCAGGGATGAAGCATTGAAAAGACCCGCTTCGGCGGGTTCTGGGGCCCGTTTCGGGGATGGACTTCGGGGGGAGCCTCCCCGAGCGGTCCCAGTTCTTACCGGAGTCTTGCACGGACTTCCGGGTCGCAAGTCGGTTACATTGGCCTCCTTCCCAAAGGAGGCCTTTTTCATGCCCGAAGCGACGACGACCGCGACGCCCGTATTGCGCGTAGGCCACAGCCCCGATCCCGACGATGCCTTCATGTTCTACGGCCTCGCCCACGGCCACGTGCGGATCCGCGACTACCGGATCGAGCACGTGCTCGAGGACATCGAGTCGCTGAATCGCCGCGCCGCCGCCCGCGATCTCGAGGTGACCGCGATCTCGGCGCACGCCTACCCGCAGGTCGCCGACGCCTACCACATCCTCGCTACCGGCGCCTCGATGGGCCGCGGCTATGGCCCGGTGCTTGTCGCCCCGCGCGCGATGACACTCGCGGACCTGCGCGGCAAGCGCGTCGCGATTCCGGGCCCGATGACCACCGCGGCCCTCCTGACCGCGATCTACGTCGACGGCTACACGCCGGTCGAGGTCATGTTCGACGACATCCCGCGCGCGGTCCTGGCGGGCGAGGTCGACGCCGGCGTGGTGATCCACGAGGCGCAGCTCACCTACGGCGCGATGGGCCTCAGCAAGATCGTGGACTACGGCGAGCTCTGGGCGCAGGAGACGAACGGCCTGCCGCTGCCGCTCGGCCTCGACGTCGTGCGCGCCGACCTCGGGCTCGAACTCTGCCGGGAGATCAACCGCGGGCTTCGCGACTCCATCCTCTACGGCCGCGCGCACCTCGACGATGCGATCGCCTACGCGCTCACGTTCGGTCGCGGGCTCGACCAGGAGCTGGGCAAGAAGTTCGTCGGGATGTACGTGAGCGAGGACACCGTGGACATGGGGCAGCCCGGCCGGGAGGCGCTCAGGCTCCTCTTCCAGCGCGGGGCCGAGAAGGGTATCATCCCCGCCGTTCCTGAGTTGGTGGTGATCGACTAGGCTCGCGGCTCCCGAAAGGGGCCCGTTCGCAGAGGGGGCGCGCAATGGATCGAGGCGACTTCGGTGGCATCATGGCGTTGATGGCGCTCCTGCCGATCATCTTTGCGATTGCGCTCCTGCCGGCGATCTTCTACCTGCTCACGCTGCAAAAGGCCCTGAACCGCTGCTCCCCCGAGTCGCGCACCATGACGCCCGGGTTGGTATGGCTCAGCCTGATCCCCGTGTTCAACATCGTTTGGGTGTTCTTCGTCGTGAACGCGCTCTCCGAGTCCCTGCACCGCGAGTTCACGCGCCGCGGCATGGTCGAGGAGCCGCAGCCAGGGCGCAGCCTCGGGCTGGCGTACGCGATCCTGAGCATCCTCGGGATCATCCCGCTGGTCGGGATCCTGGCGGCGATCGGTGCACTGGTGTGCTGGATCCTCTACTGGATCAAGATCGCGGAGTACTCGCGGAAGCTCGAGATCCCGTGGAGCGCGCCGGTGGCGGTGAACCCGGCGGGAGTGTAGGGCGGTCCTGAGTCGCGCCGTCGCCGGGATGCCGCGCTGCCGACTGGCGTGCCACGTGGCACACGAGTTGGGGAACGGGCGTTGCGGGACAACGAGTTACGACGATTCGAGGCACGCTCGCGGGGCGCCGCAGCCTACTCTCCCAGGATCTTGATCAGCACCTTCTTGTCGCGCTGGCCGTCGAACTCCCCGTAGAAGATCTGCTCCCACGGACCGAAGTCGAGCTTGCCCCCTGTGATCGCGACCACGACCTCGCGCCCCATGATCTGGCGCTTGAGGTGGGCGTCGGCGTTGTCCTCGCCCGTCCGGTGGTGCTGGTAGGCGGTCGGGCTCGGGTCGTGGGGCGCGAGGCCCTCGAGCCACTTCGTGAAGTCCTGGTGCAGCCCCGACTCGTCGTCGTTGATGAAGATGCTCGAGGTGATGTGCATCGAGTTGACCAGGCACAGCCCCTCGCGCACGCCGCTCTCGTCGATCGCGGCCTGCACGTCGCGCGTGACGTTGACGAACCCGGTGGTCTGCCTCGTGCGGATGGTGAGGGTCTTGCGGTGGGAGTTCATCGGTACTGGACCTTGAGCTTTCCCCACGAGGTGTTCCGCGTCGGAACCGCCCCCGCGGCGTAGGTGACGATGGCTACTCCGAGATCGATCGGCGCGCCGTCCAGGTCATAGGCCACGCCCCTGACCACGAGGTCCATGGGCTGATCGTCATCGCAACACGGAACCGGGCCGCTGGCAAATGCGCACGAGCTGCCCAGGTCAAACTGGACGCTCCACAACCCGGTCCGAGCCTGCGGATCGAGTTGCCAGCCGTGCGTCCGCGCCGCCACCATCCGAAGGACCTCATTCGAGGTTCCGCAACTCGACGGAGTGCAGAACGAGGAGTCGCGCTCTGTGGTGAAGGATTCGAAGCCGGCATGCCCGGCCGGAGCCACGCACCCCGCAACGGCCGGCGCGAACCGGGCCGCCACTCGATCCGGGCCCTGGCATCCCCCGGGCTCGAATTGCCATGCCGGCGTGACCGTCGTCAGGTCTGCGCCCGAGCACGCGCACGCGTAGCTGGGGCTCGACTTGATCCGGAGCTCGAGCTCGAATCCGAAGACCGGCGTGGCCAATCCCTCGACGAAGACGACGAGTTGGGCGATGCGATCCGTGCCGACCACCGGATGGGTCGGCTCGATCGAACCGCACGAATTCCAGGAGAGGCCCAGGGCCGGGGCCGCCCGGACGATGGACGGCGCCGCGAGGAGGAACAGCAAAACGATCATCGCGGCAAGGGGCGGGCGGCGAACTCGCATGAGTCTCGACCGAGGGGGGAGAGTGCGCGAACGGGAAGGCGACGCTTGGATCAGCCCGTCGCCAGGATCTCGTACAGCGTGCTGCGCTGCGCCGGCTCGAAGCCGGACTCCTTGATCAGCGTCCGGGTCTCCTCGACCGTGGTCATGTTCACGTGGCCGGTCGCCTTGTGCACGTTCTCCTCGAACAGGGTGCCGCCGAAGTCGTCGGCCCCGAAGTGGAGCGACACCTGGCCGGTTTTCTTGCCCTCGGAGAACCAGGTCGCCTGCACGTGATCGAAGTTGTCGAGGATCAGCCGGCTGGCCGCGAGCGTGCGCAGGTAGCGCGCGGGGCCGGCGTTGCGCGGCACCCACTTGCGCAGCGGGGTGTTGTCGCGCTTGTACGACCAGGGCACGAACGCGGTGAAGCCCAGGTTGCCGTCCGCATGCGCCTTGTCCTGCAGCGCGCGGATCGAGACCAGGTGTTCGAGCACGTCCTCGGGGGTCTCGACGTGGCCGTACATCATGGTCGCGGTCGAGCGCAGGCCGACCTCGTGCGCGACCTGGTGGACGTCGAGCCAGGTCTCGGGCCCGCCCTTCTTGGGCGAGATCCGCTTGCGCACGCGCTCGGACAGGATCTCCGCGCCGCCACCCGGGAGCGAGACCTGGCCGGCGTCGCGCAGAGCGCTCAGCACCCCGCGAATGTCCATCCCCGAGACTTCGACCATCTGCTGGATCTCGGGCGCGGAGAAGAAGTGCGGCGTGATGTCGGGGTAGCGCTCGCGTACGGTGCGCACGAGCGTGGGGTAGAAGTCCCACGGGATCGTCGGGTTGAGGCCGCCCTGGAGCAGCACGGTCGTACAGCCGTACTGGCGCGCGCGCTCGAAATGCTCCATGACCTGCTCGAGCGTAAGCGTGTAGACGTCCTCGCCCACGTAAGACGGCTTGCGGTAGAACGCGCAGAACGTGCAGTCCACCGTGCACACGTTCGTGTAGTTGGGATTCGAGTCGATCACGTAGGTGACGCGCTTCTCGGGCACCTTGCGAAAGCGCACCTCCTGCGCGAGGTCGCCCAGCTCCAGCAGCGGCATGGACGTGAGCGCGAACAGCGCCTCGGCGTCACTCAGACGGCGGCCCTCGTCGACGGCCCGGCGCAGGTCGCGCGCGGTCACGCTCGGGGCGGGAACCTGCCCCGGGACGGGAACCCGCCCCGGGGCAGGTCCGGAGGTCGCTGCGGTCTCAGGCGTCAAGGCGGTACTCCTTCCAGAGCGCGCGGAAGCGGGCGAGGCCGGCCTCCTCGTCGGGACCGAGGCGGTAGCGGAACGCGCCGAGGTAGCTGGTCAGCTCCTCGGCGGTGCCGAGCGCGGGGGCGCGCATCGCATAACGCGCCGCGATGCCTGCGAGATCGGCCTCGCCGGCGGCGAGCGAGTCCTCGAGGACCGAAGCCAGCCGCGCCT
>JBDTYW010000082.1:0-7524 GCA_040005445.1 Candidatus Eiseniibacteriota bacterium | reverse complement strand
CGGCCCCGCGGGGCGGATCGCCCAGCGGGAACAGCTCCCCGAGGCGCAGCGCCCCGAGCGGCGCCGAGACCACGAGCGCGAGTTTCTCGCGGTCCCCCACGACCATTTGGAGGCTGCCGCCGCCGATGTCGAGGATCAAGGACGGCCCGGCGGGCAGCGGGAGTGCGTTCATGACCGCGAGGTGGATCAGGCGGCCCTCCTCCCGCGCCGGGATCACGCGCGGCGTGATGCCCGCCCCCGCCCGCGCGGCGCGCACGAAGTCGCCGCCGTTCTTCGCCTCGCGCACGGCCGCGGTCGCGGTGCACACGATGCGCTCGACCCCCATTCGCCGGGCGAGGGCGACCATGCGCGCGAGCGCCTCGACCGTGCGCGCGATCGCGTCCGCGCGCAACCGGCCGGTGACGAACGAACCCTTGCCGATCTGCACGACCTCGCGCTCGCGATCGAGCACCTCGAAGCCGCCTTTGCCCGAGGCCTGGGCGATCACGACGTGGATCGAGTTGGTGCCGATGTCGATGGCGGCGATACGCATGGGTCAGCCCCCCAGCAGCTTCATCGCAAATCCCGCGCTCAGCGGGATCCGGAAGTTGTCGTCGAGCGGGATCGGCAGCAGCTCGAACAGCGTCGCGGTGACCATGCCGATCGCGGCGGTCCGCACGTCGAGACCGACCACGCCCCAGGCGAACAGGAACGAGACCACGAAGCAGGCGGCGCTGCCCTCGAGGCTCTTGCCGAAGAAGCGCTGGCGGCCAAGCGTCTTGCCCACGAGCGCGGCCGCGGTGTCGCCGAGGATGAGCGCCCCGAGCGCCGCCACCGCGATCGGCTCGGTGAACAACTCGATCGTGATCACCGCCGCGATCAGCAGGTAGGTCGAGCCGAGCAACTGCTTGTGCTCGTGATGGCGGATCAGGTCCTTGAAGAAGTGCTTGAAGAACATGCGCACGCGCGCGTCGTGCAGGCGCGCGACCTCGAACACGATCGACAGCAGCGTGGCGAACAGCAGCCCGCGCACCAGGAACCACTTCGGGAACAGGTCGTAGTGGTACGCCAGCGGGATCAGGATGAAGGTCAGGTGGATCGCCTTCCGCTGGATTTCAGGCAGGATGCTCAAGTCACTCCCACTCGATCGTGGCCGGGGGCTTGGACGACACGTCGTACACGACCCGGCTGACGCCGCGCACCTCGTTGACGATCCGGCTCGAGGCGCGCGCCAGGAACGCGTGCGGCAGGCGGGACCAGTCGGCGGTCATGCCGTCCTGGCTGTTGACCGCGCGCAGGCCGAGCACCCGGTCGTAGGTGCGGGCATCGCCCATCACGCCGACCGTGCGCACCGGCAGGAGCACGGCGAACGCCTGCCATACCTTGTCGTACAGGCGGCTCCGGCGCAACTCGTCGATGAAGACCGCGTCGGCATTGCGCAGAATCTCGAGGTCCTCGGCGTTGACCGGCCCCAGGATGCGCACCGCGAGCCCGGGACCGGGGAACGGGTGGCGGCCGATCATCGACGCCGGCAGGCCGAGCACGCGGCCGAGCGCGCGCACCTCGTCCTTGAACAGCGTGCGAACCGGCTCGACCAGCTCGAGCTTCATGCGCTCGGGCAGGCCGCCCACGTTGTGGTGACTCTTGATGACGTGCGCCTTGCCGACCGACGCACTCTCGATCACGTCCGGATAGAGCGTGCCCTGCGCGAGGAAGTCCACCTTGCCGAGCTTCTTCGCCTCGATCTCGAACACGCGGATGAACTCGCGGCCGATGATCTTGCGCTTCCGCTCCGGGTCCTCGACGCCGGCCAGCGCCTTGAGGAAGCGCTTGCGCGCATCGACGCGCACGACCGGAAGGCCGAGCTGCCCGGCGAGCACGCCCGTGACCTCGTCGCCCTCGCCCTTGCGCATCAGGCCGTGATCGACGAACAGGCAGGTCAGGCGATCGCCGATCGCGCGGTGGAGCAGCGCGGCGACCACGCTCGAGTCCACGCCGCCCGAGAGCCCGCACAGCACGCGCCCCTTGCCGACCTGGCGGCGCACCGCGGCCACCTGCTCCTCGAGGAAGTGCTCGATGCGCCAGTCGGGGGTGAGCTTCGCGACCCGCAGCAGGAAGTTCGACAGGATCTCCCGGCCGACGCTGGTGTGCAGCACCTCGGGATGGAACTGGACAAAGTGCCACGGCCGCTCGACATGGCGCGCGCCGGCGATCCCGCAGTTCGCGGTATGGCCGGTCGCCACATAGCCGGGCGGAAGCGCAGCAACCTCGTCGCCATGGCTCATCCAGGCTCTGAACTTGCGCGGCAAACCCTTTGTCAGGGCGTCGCTTCGGTCGATCATGTAAGTCACCGCACCGAACTCCGCGTGGCGCGCCTGGCGCAGCGTGCCGCCGAGCGCGTACATCGTGACCTGCATCCCGTAGCAGATCCCCAGCACCGGCAGGTCGGGCGCGAGCAGCTTCGGGTCGAAGTGGTAGGCGTCCGGCGCGTTCGCGCTCTGCGGCGAGCCCGAGAGGATGAGCGCGGCGGGCGCGAGCCGCTTGAGCTCGACGCGTGGCAGGTCGTAGGGACGCACCTCGCAGTACACGCCCGCCTCGCGCACGCGGCGCGCGATCAACTGCGTGTACTGCGACCCGAAGTCCAGGATCAGCACCATCTGCCTGCGCTTCACGCCCGCCCTTTCGTCAGTGCCGGAACAGCCGGCGGCCCGTCATCACGAGCGCGATCCCGGCCTGGTTGCAGGCCTCAATCGACTCCGCATCGCGCATCGATCCGCCGGGCTGGATCGCGGCCGTGATGCCCGCCGCCCGCGCCGGCGCGACCCAGTCGCCGAACGGAAAGAACCCGTCGGAGGCCAGCACCGCGCCCTCGGTCGCGTGCCCGGACCGCCGCGCCTTGAGCAGCGCGACCTCGACCGCATCGATGCGGCTGGTCTGCCCCGAGCCCACCCCGAGCGTGCGGTCCGCGCGCGCGATCACGATCGCGTTCGAACGCGCGCGCCCGACCACGCTCCACGCGAACAGCAGCGCCTCCATTTCCTCGGGCGTGGGCGCGCGATCGCTCACGACCTCGAGCTTGATCCCGGGGGCATCCGCGCGCACGCCCTGGACGAGCAGTCCGTCGCCGAGCGCACGCGCCTCCCAGCGCGTCGGCACGGGCGGCTGCGCGCGCACCAGGCGCAGGTTCTTCTTCGCGCGCAACAGGTCGAGCGCGGCGGGCGCGAATCCGGGCGCGGTCACGCACTCGAGGAACGGCTTCGCCAGCGCCTCCGCGGCGCGGGCGTCGACCTCGACGTTGAACGCCACGACGCCGCCGAACGCCGACAGCGCGTCGGCCTCGAACGCGCGCGTGAAAGCCTCGAGCGCGCCGGCCCCCCGACCTACGCCCGCGGGCTCGTTGTGCTTGACGATCCCGCACGCCGGCCCGGCGAACTCGGACACCAGCGCCATCGCCGCGTCGAGGTCCACCAGGTTGTTGTAGGAGAGTTCCTTGCCCTCGAGCACCGCATCGACCGCAAGCGTCGCGGCGGCGCCGTCGACGTAGAGCGCGGCGTCCTGGTGCGGATTCTCGCCGTAGCGCAGCGTGCGCGCGCGGCGAAAACCGCGCACCCACGCGGCGGGCAACTCGTCCTCGCCCTGCGCGCGCGTGAAGCGGGCCGCGATCGCCGCGTCGTAGAGCGCGGTGCGCTCGAACGCAGCCTGCGCCCAGGCCTGGCGCAGCGCGCGCGGCACGCCGCCGTGCGCCTCGAGCGCCACCAGCGCATCGCCGTACTGGTCGATCCCGGACAAGACGGCGACGTCGCGCGCGTTCTTGGCCGCGGCCCGCAGCAGCGTCACACCCCCGACGTCGATGGTCTCGACCACCTGTTCCCACGGCGCGTCGGCCGCCAGCGACTCGAACGGATAGAGCGTGCAGGCCACGAGGTCGAACGCCGGGATGCCGCGCTCGGCGAGATCGGCCATGTCCCTGGGTTCGGCGCGCCGCGCAAGCACGCCGCCGAGCAACGACGGGTGAAGCGTCTTGACCCGCCCGCCGAGCCACGCCCCCTGCCCGACCAGTTCGCTCACCGCGCGGGTCTCGATGCCGGCGCCGACGAGCGCCTTCGCCGTGCCCTCGGTCGCCCACACGGTCGCGCCCCGTGCGACCAGCGCCTGGGCGAGCGCGTCGGCACCCGTGCGATCGGAGAGCGAGAACAGCGCGTGGCGGATCGGCAGCACGTCCGGGATGCCCACCTCGGGACCGCTCACATCGGCACCGCTCACGGCGTGCCCTCCCCGCCGTCCGACGGCGGCGTCCACGCGGCCCCGAGGAAGCGCCGCGCAGCCTCGAGGTAGCGCGTGCGGGTCGCGGCGACGACCTCGGCGGGCAGCGCGGGCGCGGGCGGAGCGTGGTCCCAGCCGCTGCGATCGAGCCAGTCGCGCACGAACTGCTTGTCGAACGACACGAGCTTGCCCGCCTGATACGCCGGCAGGTCCCAGTAGCGCGACGAGTCGGGCGACAGCAGCTCGTCGATCAGCGTCAGGCGGCCGCCGACGTGCCCAAACTCGAACTTCGTGTCCGCCAGCACGAGTCCCGCCGCGTGCGCCACCGCGTGCGCCTCTTCATAGAGCGCACGGCTCCGCGCCTCGAGCTCGGCCGCGAGCTCCTCGCCCACGAGGGCGCCGAGCGCGCCGTGCGGAATCGGCTTGTCGTGTCCCTGCTCGGCCTTGGTCGTGGGCGTGAACGCGACGGGATCGAGCCGCGCGCCGTCGGAGAGCCCCGCGCGGAGCGGACGCCCGTGCAGCGTGCCGTGATCGCGATACTCGCGCCAACCGGCGCCGGTCAGGTAGCCGCGCACCACGCACTCGACGTCGACCCGATCCGCGCGGCGGCAGAGCATGACCCGCCCGGCCAGCCGGGGATCGGAGCCAAACGGCTCCGGCATCGCGGCCAGTTCGGTCGCGAGCAGGTGGTGCGGCTGCGCCGCCGTGAGGCGCGCGAACCAGAACGCGGAGAGCGCGGTGAGCACCCGGCCCTTGTCCGGGATCGGCGTGGGCAGGATCGCGTCGTAGGCCGAGAGGCGATCGCTCGCCACCACCACGAGACGGTCGCCGAGGTCGTACACCGTGCGCACCTTGCCCACGCGCCACGGCGTGGCGCCGGCGATCGCGACGTCGCCGAGACCGGCGGGCGGGGACGCGCTCACGCCGCCCCCTGCGCGCGCGGAGCGAGCGCAGCGCGGCCGGGAAACAGCGCGAGCAATTCCGCGGGGCCGCTCGCGCGCGCGATGCCTGCCGGCACATCGTCGTACGACCCATAGGCATCGAACAGCACCGGCACGAGTCCGGCGGCGCGCGCGCCCAGGACGTCGAACGCCATCACGTCGCCGACATAGGCGCATCGCTCGGGAGGCAGCCCGAGGCGCTCGCACGCCAGGCGAAAGATCCCGGGCGCGGGCTTCTCCACGCCGACCTCGTGCGAATCGATGACCAGCTCGAAGCGCGCAAGGAGGCCGAGGCGCTCGAGCACTTCGGGCGCGCGGCCGTCGGAGTTGCTGATCACGGCGGTGCGGTAGCCGCCCGCACGCAGGGCAAGGACGGCGTCGCCCATGCCCGCGAATTCGCGTCCCCAGAGGTGGTGCTCACGATGGAAGCGCACCACGTCCTCGAACACTCCCGCGCGCGCCTCCTCGCGCGTACCGGCGGACTCCATCATCCCCTCGAAGAACGTCCGCCAGACTTCGTCGCGCGACGCCGCCGCGGCGAACGCCGCCTCCATGCGCGCGCGGCCGAGACGTTCGGCGGCCCGCTCCCAGCCCGCCGCGGGCGCGACGTCGTGGCGCGCCAGGATCGCGGCGAGGGCGTCGTGCCGGATCTCGAGCACGGTGCCGCCGAGGTCGAACACGATCGCCTCGACGCCGCCCATCGCACCGCTCATGCCGACTCCGGCGCAAGCCAGCGCACGCGCCGGCCCTCGACTGCGAACGGCCGGGTCAGGAAGTGCTGCACCGCGCGCGGATAGAGCACGTGCTCGGCCGCGTGCACGCGCTCGGTGAGCGTGGCGATCGAGTCGTCATCGAGCACGGGAACGGCGCTCTGCATCAGGATGGGACCCTCGTCGATGCCGCGGGTGACCACGTGGACGGTGCACCCGGTGATGCCCGCGCCATGGCGCCAGGCCTGCCCGATCGCATCGACGCCGGGAAAGGCCGGCAGGAGCGACGGATGAATGTTCAGCACCCGGTCCGGAAACGCGTCGAGGAACGGAGCGTGCAGCACGCGCATGAACCCGGCGAGCAGCACGGTGTCGACCCCGTGGGCGCGGAGGCGCTCGATCCAGTGGAGCTCGGTGTCCGCGTCGAGCTTCGTGCGGAAGGGCCCCGTCCCCGGAGTCTCGACCGGAAGGCCGCGCGCGCGCGCGATTGCGCCCGCGCCGCAGTCCGGACGGTCGCTCATCACGAGCACGATCGAACCGCCGAGCGTGCCCGCGCGATCGGCGTCGGCGAGGGCGCGCAGGTTGCTGCCGTGGCCGGAGGCGAGGACCGCGAGTCGACGCGAGCGGGAGGACGTCATGGATGACGCAAGTTACCCCGACCCGCGCGCGCGTGGCAAGGGCGATCGGGCGCGCGCCCCGCGCCGGAGCAATGCTCGCGTGCCAGCGCCCGTCGGCGCCGGTGCGCGCCACCACGTCGAGCGCGCCCTCCTCCCCGGTGCTGCGCCAGGCGATGCCCCGGCGGGCGAAACGGGCGCGCACGTCGGGGTGCGGGTGGCCGAACCGGTTGATGCGCCCAACCGACACCAGCGCCACGCGCGGGCGCACCGCGTCGAGAAATGCCTCGCAGCTCGAGGTGCGCGAGCCATGGTGCCCGACCTTGAGCAGCGCGCACGCCGACAGTCCGGCGTCCACCAGCGCGTGCTCGACCAGCGTGTCGGCGTCGCCCATGAGCAGAATGCGCAGCGTGTCGGCGGCGATCAGCTCGACCAGGAGGACCACGGACTCGCGGTTCGGCGTCCACCGGGAATCCTGGCGGAAACCGGGCGGCGGCCACAGGCAGCGCACGCGATAGCCGGGACCGCTCCAAAGGCGCTGCCCGCGCACGACCTCGAACGGCCGCGCGGGCCCCGCCGCGCCGCCGCGCTGCCGCACCGGCCCGAGGATGCGGCCGGGCACGTCGCCCGGACCGGCCACCCAGCGGCAGGGCACGTCGCGCACGACCGCCGGCAACCCGCCGAGATGATCGAGGTCGCGATGGGTCGCGAGCACGGCGTCGAGCGCGTAGGTGCGGCGCGCGCGCAACGCCGGCACGAGCACGCGCGCCCCCTGGTCGAACGCGGCGTCGGCCATGCCGCCGTCGATCAGCACCGCGCGGCCGTCGGGAAAACGCAGCAGCATGCCGTCGCCCTGCCCGACGTCGAACAGCGTCCACACGAACGCCGCCTCGCGCGCGAACGGCCGCGGCGCGACGATCGCCGCTGCGCCGAGCACTCCGCAGACGCCCGCAGCAGCGAATCCCAGCCGCGCCGCCCGGCCCCACGCCCGGACCCCGCCGGGCCGGGTCCGCAGCA
>JBDTYW010000081.1:0-7553 GCA_040005445.1 Candidatus Eiseniibacteriota bacterium | reverse complement strand
GCCGCGATCGAGAACTCGATCATCTTCACGCTCGAGGAGGGCAAGTTCCGCACGCGCGACATCGTGGGCGACGCGGGCTCGGTCTCGACCACCGCGTACACCGACGCGATCATCGCGAACCTCGGCAAGAAGCCCTCGCACGCGTTCGTGCGCGAGTACAAGGCGATCCAGATGCCGCAGGTCTCCTCCGCCCCGGATTTCGTCAAGGTCAAGGAGCGCTCGGTCGCCGGCGCCGACGTGTACGTCGAATGGGCCGGGTCCGTCGACGCGCTCGGCCAGGGGCTCGAGCAGGCGGTCGAGGGATCGCCGTTCCGGCTCCACATGGTCTCGAGCCGCGGCACGAAGCTCTACCCCGGCGGCAGTGCGATCACGGACACCGTGGATGCGTTCACCGGCCGGTTCATGAAGCGCGATGCCGGCGACGCGAGCGACGCCGAGATCCTCGACCTGCTCGGACGCGTCGGCGCGAAGGCCCGTTGGACGCACGTCGAGAAGCTGAACGTGTTCGACGGCGCGCTCGGGTACACGAAGTCGCAGGGAGAGGACTAGGCCGGCCTTGCTGACCGTCACCGTCCTGCGCGAGACCACCCCGGGCGAGACCCGCGTCGCGCTCGTTCCCGAGACGCTCGCCCGCCTGATCAAGGCCGGGCTCGAGGTGCGCGTCGAGACGGGCGCGGGCGTGGCTGCGGGATTTCCCGATGCCGCGTACGCTGCGGCCGGGGCGAGCGTCGAGGCGGACCGCACGGGCCTTCTCGCCACCACCGACGTGCTGCTCGCGGTGCGCGAGCCGGACGATGACGTGGCCGCCGGGCTCCGGTCCGGGGCGATCGTCCTCGGGTTCCTCCGGCCGGGCGCGAACGCGGCGCTGCTCGGGCGCCTCGCCGCGGGCGGCGTCCACGCGTTCGCGCTCGAGCGCGTGCCGCGCACCTCGCGCGCGCAGAAGATGGACGCGCTCTCGTCGATGAGCACGGTTGCCGGCTACCGCGCGGTGCTGGTCGGGGCGGAGCGGTTGCCGCGCTTCTTCCCGCTGCTCATGACCGCGGCCGGGACGATCCCGCCGGCGCACGTGTTCGTGCTCGGCGCCGGCGTCGCCGGCCTGACCGCGATCGCGACCGCCCGCCGCCTCGGCGCGGTGGTCGAGGCGTTCGACGTGCGGCCGGCCGTGCGCGAGGAGGTCGAGAGCCTGGGCGCGACCTTCGTCACGGCGCACCAACCGAAACCCGCACAACCCGAGCCCAACCCGCTCGATGTCGAACTCGGCGCGGTCTCGAGCGTCGGCGGCGCAGGCGGCTCGGGCGCGTATGCCGCGGCGCTCTCGGCCGAGGAGGAGAAGCAGGAACGCGAGCTGCTCGCGCGCCACGTCGCGAGCGCCGACGTGGTGATCACGACCGCGGTGGTTCCCGACCGCAAGGCGCCGCTCCTGATCACCGGGGACATGGTGCGCGCGATGAAGCCGGGCGCGGTGATCGTGGACCTCGCCGCCGAGTCGGGCGGCAACTGCGAGTTGACGAGGGCCGGCGAGGACGTGTTCGCGCACGGCGTGCACGTGCTCGGCCCCGTCAACCTTCCCGCGTCCCTGCCTGGCCATGCCAGCCAGATGCTCTCGCGCAACCTGAGCGCGCTCCTGCTCCACCTCGTGGACGCGGGCGCGCTCGAGCTCGACTTCACCGACGACATCACCGCAGGCGCGTGCGTGGCGCGACCGCGCCCGGCGGGGGAGGCCGCGTGAATGCCGACCTGCTGACGCTACTGACGATCTTCGTGCTCGCCGTGTTCGTGGGCTTCGAGGTGGTCTCGAAGGTGCCGGTCGTGCTGCACACGCCTTTGATGTCCGGCACGAACGCGATCCACGGCATCGTGGTCGTGGGCGCGATCATCGTGCTGGCGCACGCCACCGATCCCTTCGTCTGTGTGCTTGGTTTCGTTGGGATCGTGTTCGGGGCGGCGAACCTGGTCGGCGGCCTGCTTGTGACGGACCGCATGCTCGCGATGTTCAAGAGGAAGAATGCGCCGGGCGCGAGATGATTCTCCAGCGCGTCCTCTACCTCGCCGCCGCGATCCTCGTCATCCTCGGCCTCAAGAGCCTGAGCTCCCCGGCGACCGCGAAGCACGGCAACACGCTCGCCGGTGTCGGGCTCGGCCTCGCCGTGCTCGCCACGTTCGTGACCGGCGTGCCGCACAACCTGGCGTGGATCCTGGTCGCACTCGCGCTCGGCTCGGCGCTGGGCGCCTGGGGTGCGCGCGCCGTCCGGATGACCGACATGCCGCAGATGGTCGCGCTCCTCAACGGACTGGGCGGCGGCGCGGCGGCGCTCGTGTCCTCGGCGGAATTCCTGGGAGCGGGCAATCGGGGCGGGGTGAGCGTGCTGGTCGGCACGCTGATCGGCGCGGTCTCGTTCTCGGGGAGCCTGGTCGCGTTCGGCAAGCTGCAGGGCCTGATCTCGGAGAAGGCGCTGGTCCTGCCCGGGGGCCGCGCGATCCACGCGGCGACGCTCGTCTCCGCGATCGCGCTCGGCGCGTGGGCGACGAACGGCGGCGGCCCGGCGGCGTTCGGTCTGTTCGCGCTCGCTGCCCTGCTGCTCGGCGTCGTGCTCGTGGTGCCGGTCGGCGGTGCGGACATGCCGGTCGTGATCTCGATCCTGAACTCGTTCACGGGCCTCGCCGCCGCCGCGACCGGGTTCGTCCTGCAGAACCCGGCGCTGCTGATCTCGGGCACGCTCGTCGGCGCTTCGGGCACGCTGCTCACCCAGCTCATGTGCAAGGCGATGAACCGCTCGCTCGGCAATGTCCTGTTCGGCGCGATGGGAGCGGAGATCCCGGCCTCGGCCGCCGGCCCCGGCGCGAAGGCGGCGCGCCCGGTGCGCGACCTGTCGATCGAGGACGCAGCCGTGTTGCTTTCGAACGTCGGCTCGCTCATCATCGTGCCCGGCTACGGCATGGCGGTGGCGCAGGCGCAGCACGTCACGCGCGAACTCGCCGACCTGCTCGCGGCGCGCGGCGTGGACGTCAAGTACGCGATCCACCCGGTGGCGGGCCGCATGCCGGGCCACATGAACGTACTGCTCGCGGAGGCGAACGTGCCGTACAGCCAGCTGTTCGACCTCGAGCAGATCAACTCGGAGTTCGAGCGTACCGACGTCGCGCTCGTGATCGGCGCGAACGACGTGGTCAACCCGGCGGCCCGTCACGACAAGGCGAGCCCGATCTACGGCATGCCGATCCTCGACGCGGACAAGGCGCGCCACGTGCTCCTGATCAAGCGCAGCCTGAATGCCGGCTTTGCCGGGATCGACAACGAGTTGTACTACGACCCGCGCACGAGCTTCGTGTTCGGCGATGCGCGCCAGGTGCTGAGCAAGCTGGTGGAGGAGCTGAAGCACACGGCCTGACCGCCGCGGCTGTCCCGATGCGTCCCCGACGGCGTGTCTCCCCGGTGCCGTCCATCGCCCGTCCCCCCATGGGAAGCTCCGCCGTGAAAATTCCTGTGCTGCTCCCCGTCCTGCTGCTGGCGTCGGCCGTGCTCGTGCTCCCGGGCGCGGACGCGCAATCGGCCGATCGCGCGCCCGCCCGGGGGAAGACCTCGGCCCGTCCGTCCGGCCCCGGGTTCCGCCTGGGAACGAACGCCCAACCCGCTTCCGAGGATGTGCGCCTCGAGATCGATCCCTCGCAGCCCGACTATCGCGGCAGCGTCTCGATCGCGCTCACGCTCGCGCGGCCGACCCGCCAGGTTCAGCTCCACGCCGAGGACATGACGCTCGAGTCAATCACGATCGCTCCGACGGACAAGGACGGCGCGCCCGGAACCGAGATCCGGCTCATGGCGATGGCAGGAGACCACGGGCTGCAGACGCTGACGGCCCCGCGCACGCTGCGGCCCGGCGCGTACCGCCTCGCGCTGACATTCACCAACGATTTCAACACCCAGGCCACGAGTCTCTACCGCCTGCAGGCCGGGGGCGACTGGTACGCGTTCACGCAGTTCGAGGCCGACGACGCGCGCGAGGCGTTCCCGTGCTTCGACGAGCCGGAGTTCAAGATTCCCTGGAACATGACCGTGGTCGCGCCCCAAGCCCACGTCGTGATCGGCAACACGCCGATCCTCTCGGAGTCGGTCGAGGCCGGCCGGAAGACCGTCGTGTTCCAGACCACGAAGCCGCTGCCGTCCTACCTGGTCGCGCTCGCGACCGGACCGCTCGAGACCGTGCCGATCGAGGGACTGGGCGTGCCCGGCCGCGTGGTCACGGTCAAGGGGCAGTCCCAACTCGCGGGCGAGGCGGCGCGCATCACGCCGCTCCTCGTGTCGGCGCTCGAGAGCTATTTCGGGCGGCCGTACCCCTACGAGAAGCTCGACCTGATCGCGGCGCCGGAGTTCTGGCCGGGCGCGATGGAGAACGCGGGCGCGATCACGTTCGCCGACCGGGTCCTGCTGCTCGACCCGGCCCGCACGAGCGTCAGCCAGCGCCGAAGCCTGGCCTCGACCACGGCCCACGAGTTGGCGCACATGTGGTTCGGCGACCTGGTAACCATGCGCTGGTGGGACGACCTGTGGCTCAACGAATCGTTCGCCTCGTGGATGGGCGAGAAGGTCACGCACCAGGTGTTCCCCGAGTACGGAATCGAGCTGCGGCTGGTGAGCGACACCGACGAGGCGATGCGCATCGACGGGCGTCTGACCACGCGCGCGATCCGCCAGCCCGTCAACAGCATGGCGAACCTGCTGCAGTCCGCGGACGTCCTCGCCTACCAGAAGGGCGAGACGCTGCTCGCGATGTTCGAGCAGTGGGCCGGCGAGGAGCAGTTCCGCACCGGCGTGCGCGACTACCTGGCCGCTCACGCGTGGGGCAATGCCACCGCCGCGGACCTGTTCGCGGCGCTCTCGCGCGCGACCGGCAAGGATCTGGGCGCGCCGATGTCGTCGTTCCTCGATCAGGCGGGCCTGCCGATGGTGGCGGTCGAGCCGCTGCCCGGGGGCAAAGTGCGGCTGACCCAGAAGCGCTTCCTGCCGGCGGCCGCCCTGCGCCCGGCGCCGCAGATCTGGCAGGTCCCTATGACGCTCGAGTTCGACGACGGGCACGGCCCGCACGAGCGCTCGGTGCTGCTCACTCAGCCCTCGCAGGTGATCGATCTCGGCGTGGAGAAGATCGACTGGATCGAGCCCAACGCCCGGGCGTGGGGCTACTATCGATGGACGCTGCCGGCGACCAACATGGTCGCGCTCGCCGACGACGCGACGCGCATCCTGTCCGCGCGCGAGCGCATGGAGTACGCGTACAACGCGCGGGCGCTCGTGGATGCCGGCGTGATGCACGCGGACGACTACTTCCAGGTCCTGCCGCGGGTGCTGCGCGATCCCGAGCCCATGGTCGTGGAGGCGGGGCTCGACGGGCTGGAGCAACTGCGCGATCCGCTGATTACGCCCGGGCTCGAGGAGCCGTTCGCCCGTTATGTGCGCCAGGCGTTGTCCCCCGCGCTCGCGCGCTTCGGCCGGGCGCCGCGGACGGGCGAGACCGAGACCGTGGCCCTGATCCGACCGCGGATCCTGACCACGTTGGCAGACGAGGGCCGCGACCCGGCGACGCGCGCATTCGGCGACTCGCTCGCGCGCGCCTACCTCGACGATCCGGCCGCGGTCGATCCGGGACTCGCGCCGCCCGCGCTCGAGATCGCGGCCCTCGGCGGCGACGCGGCTCTGCGCGACCGCATGCGGTCGAGGTTCGAGGCGGCGACCTCGCCCGCGGAGCGGCGGATCTATCTCACCGGGTTCAGTTCGTTCCGCGATACCACGCTCGTCCGCGAGAACCTCGCCTATGCGCTGTCCGGTCCGCTCAAGCCGCAAGAGATCAGCGTGGTCGCGCGGGCGATCAACCGCCACGCCCCGAATCGGGATCTCACCTGGAACTGGATGCGCGCGAACTATGGAACGATCCTGAAGCGCGTGCCGCCGATGTACGGGGCGTTCCTGCCGAGGTACGCGGACGGGTGCTCGCCTTCGCGGCTGGCGGAGGCCGATGCGTTCTTCGCCGAACCCGGTCACGCGCCGCCCGGTGCGGCGAAGGAGCTCGCGAAGGTGGCTGAGGGCGTCGAGGACTGCATCGGACTGCGCGAGCGCGAGGGCGCGCGTGTGCAGGCGTTCCTGACCAAGGCCGCGGGCCAGGGGCAGGTGCCCTAGGCAGAGGGGGAGCTTCGGCGACCGCGACTAGGGGAGGTAGACGAACCGCAGCGCCGCCCGCGCCCCGCCCGCCTCGACCTCGAGCGCATACACGCCGGGGGGCGCGCTGCGACCGCCTGCGTCCCGGCCGTCCCAGCGCACGAGCTCGCGGCCGGCGGGGCGCAACTCACCCGAGCGCAGGATCGCCACCCGGCGCCCGGCGGGGTTGAACACGGTGGCGCGCACGGCTGCGGCTGCCGGCAGGGTGAGCGCGAAGCGGGCCTCGCCCCGCGCCGGGTTCGCGCCGGCGAACGCAAGCTCGATCCCGGCGCCCGGCGGGCGCCCATCGCCGACGCCGACCGTCGGACCGACCTGCCCGCTGCCGAAGAAGCGCTGGGCATAGACGTCGTGGTTCGTCAGCCCGTTCCGGTAGTCCTCCCACGCGCAGATCGCCCCGCCGGTGCCGTCGCTCACGAGCGTGGGCTCGATCTGCTCGTTCGCCGCGGTGCAGAGCGGGCGGCCGTCCACGGCCCAGCCGGGAGCGCGCGTGCCGTCGGAGCGCACGTGCTGGGCGTAGATCTCGGCGCCGGGTCGGCCGTCCTTCCAGGCCACGAGCGCGCCGCCCGAGCCGTCGCTGCAGATCGCCGGATCGTCCTGGCGATCGGGCTGGACGCTCAGGTCCACGCCGTTCGCGGCCCATCCGGGCGCGCGCGCGCCGTTGGGCAGCAGGCGGAGCGCGAACACGTCGGTGTTGGTCGGGAAGCTCGCGGTGTCGCGCCCATCCTGCCAGGCGAGGATCACGCCGTTCGCGCCGTCGGAGACGAGCACCGGCCGGAGTTGGAGCCCCGCCAACTTCACGACCTCGACGCCGTCGGGGGTCCAGCCCGGCGCGAGCGTGCCGTTGGCGCGGATGCGCACGGCATAGATGTCCTGGTCGGCGTTGCGCGCGTCGAGCCACGCGATGATCGCTCCGCCCAGGCCGTCGGAGACCGCCGTGGGGTAGGTCTGGTCGAAGCCCGGCACGAGCGCGACCAGGTTGCCGTTCACCGTCCACGCCGTGTCGGGTAGCCCCGAGGCCATCATGTGCCCGGCATAGAGATCCTTCTGGCTGGTGAGCGCGCCGCCATTGCGGCCGTCCTCCCACGCCACGAGCGCGCCGCCCAGGCCGTCTGGGACGATGGTCGGGAACGCCTGTTGCTGGACCGCGCCCGAGAGCAGCGATCCGTTCACCGTCCACGCCGGGTCGACCGTGCCGCCCGCGAGCACATGGTGCACGTACACGTCCTCGCTCACGCCACGCGCATCGGACCAGGCGACGAGCGCGCCGCCTGTGCCGTCGCCGGCCACGACCGGGTTCACCTGGTCGCCGCTCGCGGCGCAGACGGCGCTGCCGTCGGCCGGCCAC
>JBDTYW010000080.1:0-7578 GCA_040005445.1 Candidatus Eiseniibacteriota bacterium | reverse complement strand
TAAGAAATGCTTCGCTTGGCGGGACGGTATCCGCACTCACGATCGGGCCGCGCCCTCGAGCCTGCCCCTGCGCACCATGGCCTGGCAGTACGCATAGAGCGCGTCGTAGACGATCCACTCGGCGGCGTTGATCGCGTGGTCATTGGGCAGTCCCAGGTGCAGGAACCCCTCGGCGATCGCGGACAGGCCGGCCGACTCGGGCTGGTGCCACAGCGAGTTGTCGGTGTCCGCGCCGTTGACGATGCGTGCGAGCAGGACCAGCGCCGGGTCGCCCCCGAGCGCGTACTTGTGGATGATCGCGTCGAACGAACACTCCTTCCCGTGGTGGCCGATCTCGGCACCCTCGACATCGAAGGGCGTGGCCCCCTCGTGGGCCGCGACCGCCGCGACCTGGTCGGCGGGAACGAACAGGAATTCCGCCTCCGGGTCCACGAACTTGCGCAGCAGCCACGGACATGCGACGCGATCCACCTTGACCCGCTCCCGCGTGATCCACTTCATGTCGCCCTCCCCTTGGATTCGCCTCTGGACGCAGCCGCCAACGTCGTGAGTTCACGGAGTTGTCAAGCCGGGGACGAAGCCCTGCAAAATTTCGGAGCGTACGAAACGTACGCCTTGTACGTTCCGTACGCTCCAGAAAATCACATGCCCCCGCCCCCGGCTTGACAACCCTCCGAATCGCGTTAACCTTCCGGCTTCGTTGAGGTCCCCACCGGACGCCCGGCCCCTGACCATTCGAGAGGAAATCCCGCATGAGTACTATTCGTGTCCTGGTCGGCACCAAGAAGGGCGCGTTCGTC
Organism: Candidatus Eiseniibacteriota bacterium; assembly: GCA_040005445.1. Taxonomy (GTDB): domain Bacteria; phylum Eisenbacteria; class RBG-16-71-46; order RBG-16-71-46; family DASYSL01; genus JANPEF01. The sequence goes on along the minus strand of JBDTYW010000080.1, from coordinate 6,778 downwards.
CTGACGTCGGACGGCAAGCGCGCAAAGTGGGACGTGGCGGGCCCGTTCTTCGCGGGCTGGGAGATCTATCACGTCAAGGGCTCTCCGGTGAATCCGGAGCGGATCTACGCGTCGCAGACGAGCGGCTGGTTCGGGCAGGTGATGCAGCGCTCGGACGACGGCGGCAAGACCTGGGACGCGATCGGCAATGAGTTCAAGTACGAGGGCGAGGTCGGCACCCACCTGTTCTACGACGGTACCGCCAAGCCATGGGCGTTCAAGCGCGTGTGGCACATCGAGCCGTCGCTCACCGACGCCGACGCCGTATACGCGGGCATCGAGGACGCGGCGCTCTTCCGCTCGAGCGATGCGGGCAAGTCATGGCAAGAGATGCCCGGCATGCGCGGCCACGGCACGGGCGAGAAGTGGCAGCCCGGCGCGGGTGGCATGTGCCTGCACACGATCCTGCTCGACCCGACGCGGCCCGCGCGCATGTACGTCGCGATCTCCGCCGCGGGCGTGTTCCGCAGCGACGACGAGGGCAAGACCTGGAAGGTGATCACCAAGGGCCTCAAGTCCGCCTACGAGCTGGCCGATCCCAACTCCGAGGTCGGTCACTGCGTGCACAGGATCGCGATGCACCCCGCGAAGCCGGACGTGCTCTACATGCAGAAGCACTGGGACGTGTTGCGCTCGGACAACGCCGGCGAACTGTGGGAGGACGTCGGAGGCAACCTGCCGACCGACTTCGGCTTCGTGATCGACGTCAACACGAACGAGCCCGAGACCGTGTACGTGGTGCCGATCAAGAGCGACTCCGAGCACTTCCCCCCCGACGGCAAGCTGCGCGTGTACCGCAGCAAGACCGGCGGCAACGAGTGGGAGCCACTGACGAACGGCCTGCCGCAGGAGAACTGCTACGTCAACGTGCTGCGTGATGCGATGGCGGTGGACTCGCTCGACAAATGCGGCGTGTACTTCGGCACGACGGGCGGGCAGGTCTACGCCTCACCCGACGGCGGCGACCACTGGGCCCCGATCGTGAGTAATTTGCCGGGAGTGCTGTCGGTCGAGGTCCAGACGCTGCCGTGATCCGCGTCGCCCTGCCGTTCCATCTCAGGAATCTCGCACGCGTGGGCCGGGAGGTGATGCTCGACGTCGCCGCCCCGGTCACGCAGCGCACGGTGCTCGATGCGCTCGAGGCCGCGTACCCGGTGCTCAAGGGCACGATCCGCGATTACGAGACGCAGTATCGCCGCCCGTTCTTGCGCTTCTTCGCATGCGAAGAGGACCTGTCGAACGACTCACCCGATGCTCCCTTGCCGCAGGCGGTGGTCGACGGCAGGGAACCCTACCTGATCATCGGGGCGATCGCCGGGGGCTGAGCAGCTACTTCCCCTGGCGCCATTCCTTGAACCACACCGCGCCGAGTTCTTTCGCCACCGCGGGCGGCGGGTTGCCGATCAGGCTCGACTTGCCGGCGTTCAGCACCTTGCCGTACACGACCTTCTTCGCCGCGGAGTAGAACAGCGTCGTGTTGTTGTCGAAGCAATCGTGGTTCTTGCACGCGTTCGCGACCGTGTACTCCACGCCGCCGATGGTCGCCTTCGTCATCGCCGGGCTCGGGCCGTCGAGCGCGGTCAGCCAATCCTCCTTCGCGAGCCGGCCGAGCGCCTTCCTGTACACGGCCTTGAAGGAGGCGTCGCCCAGCAGCGCCGGGGCACTCGGCATCTCCTCGGGGGCCGCGGGAGCGGCCTTCCCGACCGGGGACGGGGCCGCGGCCTTCGGCGCAGCCGGCGGCGCGGCGTCACACCGGCGATAGACGAGGCCGCGGGCGGTCGCCGGGACCTGTGCCATTGCCTTGGTGTCGCCGTCAAGCGTGATGTAGTAGCCCTTCTCGTCCTGCGAAACCTTGTACAAGAACTGCGACCCATCCGGCAATTCGCTGAGAATCACCGTGCGAAACTTCGGGTCGTCGTTATTGTCCCCGTAGAACGAGGCGGCGGACATCACGTTCTTGCCCGCCACGCGCTTGGTCCCGGCAAGGAATACGAGCGCATCCTCGAAGACGGTGACGCGCGGGGACGCGTTGTTCTTGCAGTCGGACAGGTAGGTTCCACCGAACGCCTGCATGGTGTCCGTGTCGAGCTTCTCGTCGGCACGCGCAGGTCCGCTGGTGGCGAGGACGGCAAGGGTTGCGACCATCATCCATCGCGTTACATTCATGTCAAAGGATCCTCCATTGGGGTCGCAAGGGTCCGTCACGGTAGCAGACGAACGGAATTGAATCCAGTCGGAGCGACGTCCGCGCCTCTGCGCGGACAAGCGGTCGAAGTCCGGCTCCTTGACAGGAGACCGGATCGGCGGGACGTTGAATCGATGACCCGCGAAAATTTCTTGGCGCGACGTGATACTTCCCGGCCCTGTCCGTATACTCCCCTGCCATGAACGCGGACAGCGCACTCCTCAGCCGGCTCGCTGCCTGGGCCTCCCCCGCCCGCGAGGCGGACTGGTCCCGGGTCTACGAGGAGCAGCTCCCCCGGATCTACAACTATTTCCGCTACCGGGTGGGCGCGGACGAGGCCGAGGACCTGACCTCGGTCACGTTCGAGAAGGCGTGGCGGGGCCGCAATCGTTACCGCCGCGACCTCGGCGCATTCACGACCTGGCTGTTCGCGATTGCGCGCAACGTCGCGATCGATCATTACCGCCGGCGCGTTCCGCTCGAGCCGCTCGACGCCGCGGCGCACGTCGCCGCCCCGGGCTCGCCCGAGGAGGACGCGGAACGCGCGTCCAACGCGGCGCGGCTGGCGCAACTGCTGTCCACGCTCGGCGAACGCGAGCGCGAACTGATCGCGCTGCGCTACGGCTCCGGGCTCACGAACCGATCGATCGCGAAGCTCTCCGGCCTGAGCGAGAGCAACGTGGGCACGATCCTGCACCGCGCCATCGGGGACCTTCGCTCCCGTTGGCCCGGGGAGGGCTGATCCGATGGACGACAAGTTCCTGCACGACGCCCGGCGCGAGCCGGATCCCGCGTTCGCCCGTGACCTGCGCGAGCGCCTCGCGCGCGAGTCGCCACCGGCGGATGCTCCTCGCGCGCGTCCGGCGCTGCGCCCCGGCCCCGTTGTGTGGGCCGCCGCCGGCGCGCTCGTCGTTGCCGCGCTTTTCCTGATCCCCGCGGTGCGCGCGACCGCCCAGGGCTTCCTCGACCTGTTCCGCGTGCGCAACTTCGCCGCGGTGACGGTCGACCCCGCCCGCCTCGAACAACTGCGCGGCTCTGAGATCGACCTCAAGTCGATCCTCGGCACGCCGCAGGTGGTGCACGATCCCGGGCCGATGCAGGTGTTCCCAGATGCGGCCTCGGCCGCGGGCGCGGCGGGCTATGCGCTGCGCATGCCGACCGACGTACCGGGGGCGATGCAAGCCGACACGATCCGCGTCCATGGCGAGACCGAGGAAAGCGTGCGCGTCGACACCGCGCGCCTGCGCTCGCTCCTGTCCTCGCTCGCGATCGACGACCTCGAGGTGCCGCCCGCGCTCGAGGGCGCCGACGTCAGGATACGCGTGCCGCCGGTGGCGATCGCCTCGTACCGGCACGATCAATCGCAGGTGATGTTTCTCCAGGCGCCGAGCCCCGAGGTCACGCTGCCCGCGGGGGTCGAGCTCGCGCGGCTCGGCGAGATCGGCCTGCGCGTGGCCGGGCTGGCGAGGGAGGATGCGCGCCGCTTCGCCCGGTCGGTCGACTGGCACTCGACGATGCTCGTACCCGTTCCCGCGACCGTCGGCTCGTTCCGCGAGGTCGATGTGCGCGGCCAGAAGGGCCTCCTGGTGGCGTGGGGGACGGATGGCGGCGATCGCCCAAGGAGACGCGTGCCCCACTCGGGCTCGCAGCTCATGTGGGCCGCCGACGGGCGGGTGTATGCGCTGATGAGCAACACCGTCAGCGACCTCGACCTCCTGCGCATGGCGAACTCGGTTCAGTAGCGCGTGAACTCCCCGGTCGTCGAGACCCGCGGCCTGCGCAAGACTTTCGGCGCGAAGGTCGCCGTGGCCGACCTCTCCCTGTCCGTCGGGCGGGGCGAGATCTTCGGCTTTCTGGGTCCGAACGGGGCGGGCAAGACCACGTCGCTCAAGATGCTGCTCGGCCTGGTCGAGCCCAGCGGCGGCGAGGCGACGGTGTTGGGCGCACCGCTCGGTGATCGCACGGCGCGCGCGAAGATCGGCTTCCTGCCGGAGCACTTCCGCTTTCACGACTGGCTGACCGGCCGGGAACTGCTGCGCTTTCACGGGCGACTGTACGGCCTGCGCGGCCCCGCGCTCGAGGCCAGGATCGAGGCACTGCTCGCGCGCGTCGACCTGCTCGACGCCGCCGGGCGCGCGGTCAAGGGTTACAGCAAGGGCATGCTCCAGCGGGTCGGCCTCGCCCAGGCGCTGCTCAACGAGCCCGAACTCGTCCTGCTCGACGAACCGACGTCGGGGCTCGATCCGCTCGGGCGGCTGCTCGTGCGCGACGTGATCCGGGAGCTGCGCCGGGGCGGCACGACGGTCTTCCTCAACTCCCACCTGCTGGGCGAAGTCGAGGCCACGTGTGACCGCGTCGTCTTCGTCAAGGAGGGGCGCACCGTGCGCGAGGTCACCCTCGCCGGCACGCCGGCCTCGGGCCTCGAGGTGGAGATCCGTCTCACCGACGCGCGCGGCGCGGACGTGGGCGCCGACGTGATCGAGGGTCTCGCTCGCTTGGGCACGGCCCTAGAACCACGTCCGGGCGCGGTACGCCTCCGCGTGCCCGGCGAGGACGCGCTGCCCGGCATCGCGCGCTGGCTGGTCGAGCGCGGCGTGCGCCTCTACGGCATGACGGCGCGCCGACCGTCGCTCGAGGACCTGTTCCTCGCGGTCATGGGCGACGACCAGAGGCCCGGATGAACGGCCTGCTCGTGATCGCGGGCAACACGCTGCGCGAGTCGGCGCGAAAGCGCGTGCTGCTGGCTGCGCTGCTCTTCGGCATGGCATTCCTGGCCGTGTTCGGCATCGGGATCTCGGCCATCAACCGCGACATCATCCGGAGCGGGAAGGCGACCCTGATGGAGCGTCGCCTGTTCCTGAACTTCGCCGTGATGGCGGGCCTCTACGCGGTGAACTTCCTGACCGTCATGACCGCGGCGTTCCTGCCGGTCGACACGCTCTCGGGCGAGATCGGGAGCGGCGTCATGCAGACCGTCGCGGCGAAGCCGATCCGACGCTCGACGATCGTGCTCGGCAAGTGGCTTGCGTACTGGGTCGTGATCGCCGGCTACCTCGCGCTCATGGCGGGAGGCACGCTGCTGGTCGCGCGGCTGCTCACCGGCTTCACGCCCCCGCACGTCGAGCAGGGCCTGCCGCTCATGCTGCTCGAGGCGACAGTCCTGCTCACGCTGTCGATCGCCGCGGGCACGCGACTCTCGAGCACCGCGAGCGGCATGACGGTGTTCGGCCTGTACGGGCTCGCGTTCCTCGGCGGGTGGTTCGAGCAGATCGGCACGATCATGGAGAACGCTTCGGCGCGCTACCTCGGCACGGTCGCGAGCCTGGTCATGCCCAGCGAGGCGCTGTGGCAACGCGCCGCATATTTCATGCAGCCGCCGATCATGCGCGACCTGCACCTCACACCGTTCTCCCCTGCCTCGCTGCCGAGCGGCGCGATGGTGATCTGGGCCGCCGGCTACGTCGTCGTGGGACTCGGCCTTGCGCTGCGCTGGTTCCGGAGACGAGCGCTCTAGCGGGCGACCGCCAACTCAAGGATCGAGCGGCTGGAGCTCGCCCATCATCGTCGGCAAGTATTCCGACACCGTCGGGTGGATGTGCATCGCGCGCTGAATCACGGTGTAAGGCGCCTTCGCGTACATGACGTCGAGGATCGTGTGGATGACCTCGTCGCAGCCGATCCCGAGCAGGCTCGCCCCCAGGATGCGCTTGGTCTCCGCGTCGACCAGGATCTTGAGGAAGCCCTGGGTCTCCCCCTTCTCAAACGCGCGGCTGACCCGCGCCATCGGCCGGGTCGCCACCAGCGCCGGCCGCCCGCTCCGGCGCACCTCGGCCTCGCTCATGCCGGCGCGGCCGAGCGGCGGGTCGATGTAGAGCGCGTAGGCCGGGATGCGGTCGCTCACGCGCCGCGAGCCGCCGTCGAGCAGGTTTGCGGCGACGATCTCGAAGTCGTTGTACGAGGTGTGCGTGAACGCGCCGCGACCGTTGCAGTCGCCAAGCGCCCAGATCCCGGAAACGTTCGTGCGCAGTTCATCGTCGACCGTGATGAAGCCGCGCGCGTCGGTCTCGACGCCCGCGTGCTGGAGCCCGAGATCGTCCGTGTTCGGCCGGCGCCCGATCGCCACCAGGAGGTGCGATCCGACGACTTCGGCGGGTCCACCCGCGGCTTCGACTCGTACCGAGACCCCGTCGCCGGCGCGCTCGATCGCGAGCGCCTTCGCGTCGACCCGGACGTCGATCCCCTCGCTCTCGAGAATTTCCTGCACGGCCCGTGAGACATCCGGATCCTCACGGCGCACGAGCCGTGGCCCCCGCTCGAGGATGGTGACCGCACTGCCGAAGCGGCGGTACATCTGTCCGAACTCGAGGCCGATGTAGCTGCCGCCCAGGATCACGAGGTGCTTCGGCAGGAAGTCGACGCCCATCATCGAGCTGTTGTCGAGATACGGCACGCGCTCGAGGCCGGGGATCGTGGGGATCGCCGCGCGCCCACCCACGTTGACGAAGATCTGCGGGGCGCTCAGGCGCTCGTCGTCGACCAGGACCTCGGTCGGCG
>JBDTYW010000079.1:0-7579 GCA_040005445.1 Candidatus Eiseniibacteriota bacterium | reverse complement strand
AGAGCGCCTTGTCCTTGAACGGTAGGCGGAACTGCGCGGATTCGGAGCGGCCGATCTTGAACACGAGCCAGGCGTCCCTCACGCCGGTCTCGCGCGCGACGTTCGCGGCAGCGCCCTTGTTCGTCACCAGGTTGCCGTATGGGTGAAGGTAGTCGCCGAGCTCGGTGACCGTCAGCCAGAAGTGCAGGAGCGCGCGCCCGGTCTGGAACGCGTCCTCGGGCTCCCAGAACGCCCCGGCGAGGATGCCGAGCGTCGCGACCGGGCCGATCTGGCGGCGATAGCGGCGCGCAAACACCCGGCCGAGCCCCGGGACCCTCAAGATCCAAGGAGCGTGCGCGGCGAGCCAGACATCGATCGGCGGCTGGTGGAGCGAGCGCGCGTCGAGCCCGTCGCGCGTGGCGCGCGCCTGGCGCGCGCCGGGGCGAAACCACGAGGTCAACTCGTCGTGGTAGCCGGGCTGGTTCAGGTCCTCGAACACCGCGGCGATGTTCCACTCCAGCAGGCGCTCGATCCGCGCCGGATCGCGCACGGTGGTGAAGCGATGCCCGAATCGGGCGGCGACCCGGGCGAGCTGTTCCTCGGTGTCGCAAGGCAGCGGTTCCGGGGCGTAGGCGAGACGCGATGTGCGGCGCGCCGCGAACGTCGAGTCGGAGAACGCGGAGCGCGCGGCATCGTCCGGGCGCAGGCGGACGGTGGCAAACGGCAGCATCGCGAGCTCGACCGTGCGCAGGTGCTCGGCGCGGTACCATGCGGCCTCGTGCGCGCGCTCGAACTCGATCGCGTAGCCACGGTTCGCGGCGAGCAGGGCGAGCGACTCGAGGAACAGGCCCATGGTGAGCAGCAGGAAGCTCCCGGTCACGTCCTCCTCGGGCAGAGTGCGCGCCTTTTCGAGGAACAGCTCGATCGTGTGGTCGTCGACCTGCCGCACGCGCCAGGGCTGCACGTTGTGCGGAGACGGGGCGCGGAATGCGAGCGTCAGTAGCGCGGGCCAGGGCGACATGGGCCTCCGGGTCCGCACGGAGCGTGCGGTGCGGGGAGGATAGCGATCGCGCGGCGATTCGTCTAGGCGGGGGGAATCGCCTTCCAGAACACGACCTGGTTCTTGGGCGGCGTCTTGGCGAGCAGCAGCGCCTGGTTCGCGCGCAGCCACAGGTCGGTCGCCGAGCGTGCATCCTCGGGGTAGAGCGCGACGCCGATCGAGACCGTCACGCGCACGCGATGCTCGAGCGCGTCGAGGCCGGTCACCGCGTGCTCGCCCTCGGCCACGAGCGCGCGCAGGCGCTCGGCGATCGTCTCCGCGTCGTCGCGTTCGAGCGGCGGCGTGAGCAGGACGGCGAACTCCTCGCCCCCCCAGCGCGCGACCGTGTCGAACGGGCGCACGGCGCGCTTGAAGATCTGCGCCACCTGCTTGAGCACCGCATTGCCGCCCTCGTACCCGTAGACCGTGTTGAAGCGCTTGAAGTCGTCGATATCGGCGATCACGAGCGCCATCGACTTGCCTTCGCGTGCCGCGCGGGCGACCTCGTTGTCGAGCGCCTGGCGGAAGAACGCGCTGTTCGACACGCCGGTCAGCGCGTCGTGGAACACCAGGCGCTGCAGCCGCGCCGCCTGGTCGGCGAGGCTCCCGAAGCTCTCCGCGAGCAGGGACAGGAGCGACACGCGTTCGGGGGTGAAGAACCCCGGCTGGGCGCTGCGCACTTCGAGCACCCCGTCGAGCGAAGCCTGGATCGCGCGCACGCGCACGCTGGCGATCGAGCGCGCATGGGCATGCGCCGCCGGGCCGCGCAGCTCGGGGACGAGCGCGGCGTCGGCCGCCACGAGCAGGTAGTCCGCGCCCTGCGCCGGATCGGGCGACCAGCGCGCGAGCAACTCGTGCTCGCCGGGGGGAGGCGCGTAGCTCGGGGCTGCGGCGTCGCCGTGGGGCGCGGGGAAGAACAGCGCCTGCTCGCAATCGAGCATCTCTCTCGCGCCCGCGGTGAGGCGCCCGATCAGTTCGGTCGTGCCGCTGGGCAGGCGCCCACCGCTCTCGACCAGCGCGTCGTCGAGGCGGAGCAGGCGCCGCACGCGTTCGAGCGGAGCCTGGCCGCTGAGCGTCGCGAGCGAGCGCGGTAGCGCGACGATGCCCAGGGGCAAAGGCGGCGAGGCGAAGCGCAGCGCGATCACCTCGTGGGTGTCGAGGCGCTGGAAGCGGACCACGCGGTCGGTCGGCTCGAGGCGATCGGGCAGGCGCTCGAACAAGCCGCGTTCGGTCAGCCGGTCGAGCGCCTCGAGGGCGACGCGTTCGATCCGGCGCGCGTCGTCGCCGTCGAGCGCGGCGCGCACCCGCTCGCGGTCGAGCGGGGGCAGCGCGTCGAGGGGGAGGACGCGTTCGAGCAGGGCGCGGAAGGACAGCGCATGACGCTTCATGGGCGAAGGCGCGCCTTATGGCTCCATCCCCGCGGTCGGTCTCGCCGGCCACCGGGGTTCGGGGTCTGATTGCCCTTCGTCCATGGGTCCGTTTCGAAGGAAGCGCCCGGGGGGCCAGCCGGGCGGAACTGCCAAATCCTTATTCCAATGGGCCTTCGCAAGTATAACCCGGCCGGGCTCCGGTCGGTGGCCCCGATCCGGGCCGGGCGGCGGCCTTGGAGGGTCCGGGCCCGTGTGCTATGGTCCGCGCGCTTGCAGCAAAACAACTTGCGGGACGCGCGCCCCGGGAAATCCCCGCCCAGCGACCCGGTTCCTCCCCTCTGGCCTCCATGATCCTATCCCAGCTGCTCCATCCCGAATCGGTCAGCGTTCAGCTCAAGGCCCAGACCAAGAGGGAGGCCATCGTCGAGCTCGTCGACCTGCTCGAGAAGGCCCACGGCGTGCACTCCGCCGGCGAGATCCTCGACCGCGTGCTCAAGCGCGAGGCCATGGGCACGACCGGCATCGGCAACGGCATCGCGATCCCGCACGGCAAGGCGCGTGCCGTCGACCACTTGATCGCCGCCTGCGGGGTTTCGCGGGCCGGAATCGACTTCGACGCGATCGACAAGCAGCCGGCGACGCTGTTCATCCTGCTGATCTCGCCCGAAAACGTGGGCGGCCCGCACGTCAAGGTGCTGGCGAACATCTCCCGTCTGCTCAAGGAGGACAAGGTGCGCGACGCCCTGAAGGCCGCCGAGTCTCCGCAGGCCTTCGTGCAGACCCTCCGCGACGCCGAGGCGAAGTACCTGTAGTCCGGGTCGGCCCATGGGCCCGTTCCTCGGACCGTTCGCCGCGGCGCTGCTCGCCGCCCTGATCGCGGGCGCCGCGCTCGGCCTCACCCGGCTCTCCCGGCGCTCCCTCGAATGGTGGCGACGATTGCGCGCGCCCCGGGCCGAGGCGCCCGCATTCGACCTGTTTCCGGAAGACGCGATCCCGCCTGTGCCCCACGGATTTCCCGGTGTCCACGCCGCGATCGCATGCGCGGTGGGCGCGGCGGCATGCATCGGCCTCGCCGCGCTCGGGCGCACCTTCGCCCTCGGGGCGCCGCCCGCCCTGCCCGAGATCGGGCGCCATCCGTTCGATCCCGCCACGTTCGTGCCGCGCGCGCTCGGCGTGCTCGCGTTCGCGGCCATCGCGTTCGCCGCCACGCTCGCGCTTGCGCTCGTCTCCGCCGTGCTCGACGTCGCGCTGCGCCGCGGGCTCTCCTGGGCGTTCGCGCGCCTCAAGCTGGCAAGTTCGGCGCGAACGCCTGCGGACGCCGGGCTGTCGATCGCCGACCTGCGCGCCGGCGCGAGCGGACTGTGGCAGGGCGGAGCGCGCGGGGGCGAACCGTTCGGGGTCGGCGTGGGTTTCGTGGCGCTGTTCGTCACGCCGGTCGCCGCGATCGCCCTGCTCCTGCGCGCCGCCCCGGCGACCGCCCGGGTCCTGGGGACGGGGCCCCTGCCGCCCGAGGCGCTCCTGCTTTTCGCCGTGCTGTTCCTCGCCGTGCCCGCCGGATATGCCGCCGCCGCGGAGCGTTCGCAACGCGAGGAGGGAGCGCGGCTACGCCGGCGCGCGGCCCTTCGTCAGCTGGTGGCGGCGCCGTTGTGGGCGCTCGCACTGCTCGCGCTCGGCGCCGCGCGGCCGGGCGAGGCGACGCTCGCGGACCTGCCCGCCTGGATCGTGCTCGCGCTCGCCGTCCTCCTGGCGCTCCCGGGCACGACCGGTGCGCGCGCATTGCTCGTGCCCCCGCGCGGCGGCGACGTCGCCGAGCCGAGCGCGGTGGTGCGCGCGATGACCGGGCTCGCGCACCACGGCTGGCTCGCGGCCTGGGCGGGCTTTGCCGCGCTCGCGCTGGCGAGCCGGGGTGGCGCGCCGGTTATGGGGCTGAGCGCGCTCGGCATCCTGGGCGCCCTGCTGGCGGGTCGCGCGCTCGCGTTCTCGGCGTGGAGCCGCGCATGAACCCGACCACCGGCCCCGCGATCGAGTACGTGCGCGCGCTACCGTGGGCGCCGTCCATCCTCGCCGTCGGCGTCGGCATCGTGGTGACGGCGAGCGCCGCGCTCACCCGGCGCCACCCCGGCGAGGCCGGGCTGTGGGGCGCGCTGTCGTCGGCGCTGCTCTTCCTGGTGTTCGCCGAGATCGGCCAGCCGGCGCTCGGCGTCGCGCTGTTCGCGGCGTCGGTCGGGCTCGCAGCCGCGGGGTCGATCGTGGCGTTCGCCGTGCGCTCCGTGCCGGGCGCGCCGCGCATCGCGCCCGGCAACGAGCAGCGCGTGCTTGCGATCGCCGTGGTCGCGCTGCTCACCGGCGCGTGGCTCGTATCCGGTCTCGCAGTCGACTGGCCGGAGTGGGAGCCGGCGGTCGTGTCCGCGCTCGCCGTCGCGCTCGCGCTGACCGGCCTCGGCGTGTTCGGCCTCCTGACCCGGCGGCACTGGCTGTCGCTGGTCGTGGCGGCGAGTTGTGTCGCCTCGGCGCTCACGCTCGCGGCCGCGGCGCTGCCCGGGGGGCTCGGGCTCGGCTTCGCCGGCCTGTTCGCCGCCTGGAACCTCGGGCTCGGCGCGGCCGGGCTCGCGCTCGCCGGAGTGGCCTTGAGGCGGGGCCAGGGGCCATGGGTGGACTCGGGTGTGCGCGCGCAGGGGCGGCCATGATCTGTCCGCGATGCCAGAGCGCGAACCCGGACGAGCATCGCTACTGCGCGCAATGCGGCGTGCGCCTGCTCGAGCCCAGCTCCGCGCTCGCGGGCAGCCTGCGCGAGCAGCTCCACCGGGGCCTCGCGCTGCTGGTCGAGGGCGAGTGGGGGCGCGCGCGCGAGCAGTTCCGGCGCTGCCTCGAACTCGACCCGCGCCACGGCGCGTCCGCGCTCTACCTGGGGCTGGTCGACTGCCTCGAGGGCGCCCCGTCGTCCGGCCGCGAGCACCTCAGGCGCGCGGTCGAACTCGATCCCGAGCTGGTCAACGGGTGGCTCCTGCTCGGGCTGCTCGCCGAGTCCGAGGAGGATTACCCGGAGGCCGAGGAGTGCCTGAGCCGCGCGGCCGTGCTCGAGCCCCACGCCCACCTCGCGCGCGCCCGGCTGGCCGCGCTCGAGATCGGCCGCGGCGACTACGAGGCTGCGCTGCCCGAACTCAGGCGCTGGGTCGAAGCGCAGCCCGGCGAGAGCGCGCCGCTCCTGTACCTCGCGTCGGCGCTGGTCGCGCTTGAGGAGTGGAGCGAGGCCGCGGACGTGCTCGATCGCGCGCTCCAGGTGGAGCCGCAGTCGGCGGCGCTGCATCGCCGGCGCGGCGACCTGTGCCGCCGCCTGGGAGAGAAGGCGCGCGCCGCGGATCACTACGCCTCGGCGCTCGTGCTCGACCCCGAGGATGACGAGACCCGCCTGAAGCACGCGCTGCTGCTGGCGGACCTCGGGCGCATCGACGACGCGCTCGCGGAGCTGAGCGAGATCCTCGAGCGCGATTCGGATCACTCTGCGGCGCTCTACCAGCGCGGGCTCCTGCGCTACACGGAGAAGGGCGAGCTCGAGGCCGCAGTGGTGGACCTCGAGCGCGCGCTGGCGATCGATCCCGAGGACGCGATGGTGCGCATGATCCACCAGGAGCTGCTGCTCGAGCGCGCGCTCGCGGCTGGCACAAGGGAGCCGTCGTGAACCCGACCTGGCGCGCGCTGGGGCGGACCTCGGTCTACGCATTGCGCGGCGTGTTCACGGTCGCGCGCGCCGCCCAGAGCATGGATCGCGCGTTCGTCGCGCGCCTGGGCAGCACGCTGCTGGCGCTCGGGCAGGCGTTCGCGCAGGCGATCGCGCGCGCCCACCGGGGCAACGCCCAGGACATGACGCTGCTCTACCTCGCCGGCCTCGCGTTGCTGCTGGTCGGCCGGCTATTCGGATCGTGAACCCCGCGCCGCTCGTGCCGGGGCCGTGGCCCGCGCTGCTCACCCCGGTGATGGCGACCGGCGAGTACGACCCGGCCGGCCCGCTCGCGCTGGTCGTGTTCGTGCCGCTGCTGGGCGCGGTCCTCCTCGGCTTCGCGCCGGAGCGCATCGCGCGGGTGCTCGGCCAGGCGGCCGTGCTGTGGACGCTGCCGGGGGCGCTCTTCCTGCTGGCGGCGGCGTGGTTCGGCGCGTCGGGCCACAGCCTGGTCGGCGTGCGCTGGCTCGAACGCCTGCCGGGCGGCGCGGGACTCGTGCTCTCGATCTGGAACATCGTGCCCGCGCTGCTGGTCGGCCTGGTCGCGGCGCTCGCGCTGCTGGTGGCCGAAGCCCGCGAGAAGACGCCCGCCCGCGCGGGCTGGCTGCTCGTCTTGTGCGCCTCGACCGAGGCCGCGCTGCTGGCGGCCGGCCCGGGCATGGCGGTCTTTGGCTGGCTGGGCGGGGCGTGGGCGCTGTTTTTCCTCCTGGGCGAGGCGGACGCCGAGAGTCAGGGCCGGCGGGCGAGCGGGCCGTTCGTGCTCCATGCGCTCGCCTGCGCCTGCGTGCTGGCCGCCGGGCTGGCCCCCGGACTGCTGCCGCTGCTCGCGCTCGCCGGCGCGATCCGCCTTGGCGTGCCGCCGTTCCACGGCCCGCTGGCGCGCGCGTTCGAGGTGCTGCCCACGGGCGCGCTGCTGCTGCTGGCGGTCGGTTTCAGCACGACCGGCCTGCTGGCCGCGCACGACGGCATGATCGCGCTCGCGCGCGGCGGGGGCTCGGGGGCGACCGTCGCCGGCTACGCCTGTGCGCTGGCCGCGCTGTGGGCGGGCCTGGTCGCGCTCCCGCAGGAGAACCTGCGCCGCCGCGTGGCCGGCTTCCTGTCGGCGCAGGGCGCGCTGTCGCTTGCGCTGCTCGCGCTGCTCGATCCCGCCAGGGCGCGCCCGGCGGTCGGAGGCTGGGCGCTGGTGACGCTGGTCGCGCTGGTCGCGATCGTGATCGCCTACGCCCGGCTGTGGGCGTTCACGCGCACCGGCGACCTGCGCGCGTACGGCGGGCTCGGGCAGCACGCGCTCCTGCGCTCGACCCTGCTCCTGATCGCGTTCGCCGGCTTGCTCGCCGCGCCGTTCCTCGGCGCGCGCGGACGGGGTGCGGCGGCGATCGCGACCGCGCTCGTCACGTCGCCGCTCGCCGGGGGCGCGCTCGCGCTCGGCGGCGCGCTCGGCTGCCTCGCGCTCGGGCTCGCGATCTACCGCAC